>JAPOVO010000148.1 GCA_026708165.1 Chloroflexota bacterium
GTGGTGAATGACCAAGTCGGCAAAGTCGTTCGGTGTTCGGCGCGGAACCCTTGCCTCAAACTCCATTCGCTCCGGCGCGTATTCGTATTTGTAGATTAGTTCCGCCCATAACTCGGCACGGACCTTCTCTTCCGGACCGGCCCAACGCTCGGAGTGGTCGGCTGAAACGTAGCGGATACGTTGGGTTGACCCTTCACCCACGAATTCGGCGTGGCCCTCAGCAATGGCACGATCAAGATAAGTTGGGCCAAATGGTTCTTCCGTCATGATCTTCACCCTACGGCAGTGTTGATTCTGATCCCATTATCGCTGACGGCCTTACGTGGAGCGCAGACTGGGAAGTAGGATTGGGAAGTCAGCCGGTTAGGCCCAGCCTCTCTGGCGGGCCTACCGCTCGTAAGCCCGGTGATACAGCTCCACGATCTCATCCGGCGACGGCACGCGCGGGTTGTTGGCCGGACTCCCGCTGTCGATCGCGTCCTGCGCCATCTTCGGAGCCAGCCCCCTGAAAGTCTCCTCCTCCACGCCCCATTCGGCAAGTGATGGAATCTCAAGGTCCCGGCACATCTTCCCGACCAGCTTCACCGACTCCCATGCCGCGCGCTCGTTCGAGCCGTTCCCGTCGCGGCCGCCCATCGCGCGTCCCACGGCCGCATACCGCTCCGTCGCACCCGAGATGCTGTACGCCATCACCGTTTCCAACAACATCGCGTTCGATACGCCGTGCGGTATGTGAAAGTGCGCCCCCAGAGGCCGCGCCATCCCGTGCACCAGCGCGACCGAAGCGTTGCAAAATGCCAGCCCCGCCTGCGTGGCCGCCACAGACATAGTCTCCCTGGCCTCCAGGTCGTCCGGCTCGTTGAACGCCCGCACCAGGCTCTTTGAAATACTGGCTATGGCCGATATGCCCATCGCGTCAGACATCGGATGCGCCGTCTTCGCCACATACGACTCGATAGCGTGCGTCAGCGCGTCCATGCCCGTCGCCGCGGTCACGCCGGGCGGCATTGTGACCGTCGGAGCCGGGTCCACGATGGCCGCGGTCGGGATCAGGTAGTCGCTCGTGAAATGCATCTTCACGTCCCGCACCGGGTCCATTATCGCGACGTAGCGGCTCACCTCGCTCCCCGTACCGGCGGTAGTAGGAATCGCAATCACGGGAATCCCAGGTTTGGGAAATTTGTATGCCCCCTGGTAATCCACGATCGAGCCGCCGTTGGTCACCAGCAGAGCCGCCGACTTCGCCGTATCCAGCGCGCTGCCCCCGCCGAACCCGATCACCGCGTCACAGTCGCTTTCGAGCGCCGCCGCCAGCGCGTCGCCAACGTCGATTGAGGTCGGTTCCGAATCGATGCTGTCGATCTTCGTCACGCTCACGCCCTGCGCGTCACAGAGCTCCACTATCTGCGGAATCCAGTCCGACCTTCCCATCACGGCGTCGGTGACGAGCAGTGCTCGCCGTGCGCCGATTTCCGCCAGCGCCTCTCCCAGCGAATCCAGCGCCCCGCCGCCCACGCGCAGAAACGGCGGGACCAGGAAAGACCGCGCTTCCGACTGCGATGCCATCGTCATCCTCCCGCTTTCAGGTCAAGGCCGATTCGGCTTGCGAAAAGCCGCCCTTCACCCCCAACTGGGGCCTACAGCTCGACAGGCGTCTCCGAGTAGATGTGGTACGCCTTGCGAAGGTGCTCGGTTACCACCCATGTGGACTTCGTTCCCGCGGGAATGAAAATCAGGTCGCCCGGCGACACTTCGGTCGTGTTGCCCTCGCTATCGGTTATCACGACGTGTCCCTCGAGCAGGCTAATCGTCTCGCTCCACGAGTAGTCCCACGTGAACGAACCAGGCGAACACTCCCAGATGCCGTTCAGGAAATGCTTGCATTCCGACTGCCAAAGCACGTTTCCATTCGCCACGGGATTGCCCGAGATGATCTGCTCCGCCGGAATCGGCCACGGGTCCAGCGCTGCGTCCGGGCCGTGGACTTTGACGATACCCTCCGCCACAGTTGCTTCCGTCATCAGATCGCCTCCTCCCAATAGACCAGCCGCAATCTCATGCACATGCTATCTGAATCCCGTCCGACAGTTCACCCGCTCGCCGTCTGCGAAAGTCCAAAACACGCTCTCCATCCGGAGAACGGCGCCCCTCAAACTGGGCCGCCATTTCTCTCACCTTTCCGTCATTCCGGCGCACGCCGGAATCCAGTCCCCCTATCCGTCATTCCCGCTCAAAGCCTGCCCTCGACCCGATCGGGGGCGGGAATCCATCCCCCCATTCGGACTTCATCGGGGCGGTTCGCGAACCGCCCTCCATGCAGGGTGAAACCCGTCTATCCGTCCGTTCCATTCCCTACCTGTGACTCCGAGCGAAGCCGAGGAATCTACATCCCCGGCAACTCATCTTCCGTCATGCCGGACTCGATCCGGCATCCAGAGGCCGCCGGACTACGCACATCGGTAGCGCACGAATTGCGCACCTGTGTCTGCCGCCAGAACCTGTCAAACCTCTGTAACCTTTAATGCGCACAGAATGTTCCCTGATCAACTAGCCATGGATTACGACGCGATCATCATCGGATGCGGCAACAACGGTCTGGTAGCCGCCTTTTACCTGGCTAAAGCCGGGCTGCGCGTTCTGGGGCTCGAACGCAACTCCAAGGTCGGCGGCGCTTGCTCGACCGACGAGCTGATACCCGGCTTTCACTTCTCCACCTGCGCGCACAGCTTCGTTCTATTTCACCCAAAGATTCTTAACGACATGCGACTTGAGGACTACGGCCTGCACGTATACAACCGCGACCCGGAGAGGTTTCAGCCATTCAGTTCCGGGAAGCACCTGCTTTTCTCGAAAGACCCCGACCGAACCCTCGATTCCATAGGGCGGATCTCCCGCCACGACGCGGCCTCCTACCCTGAGTGGAATAAGTTCTGGGCGGACGCCGGAGAGATGCTCGCGCCCTACCTTCTGACACCACCCCCGACGTTCGGCGAGTTTGCCCGCGCATTCGAGGGCACCGCCAGGGAAGCTCTGTTTCACAAGCTCGTAACGGGAACCGCCCGGGGCATCGTAAACGAGTACTTTGAATCGGACGAGATGAGAGCCACGACGGTCTCGACATACGATTCGGGCAGCACCGACGCCCCCGGCGCGCTGTTGTACTGGGCGTTCCACGCATCCGTGTCGAAGCAGCTGGCCGCCATCGGCATGGTCGGCTATCCGAGGGGCGGCATGGGCGCCGTGGCGGCGGCGCTAAGAGAATCGGCCGAGGACGCCGGAGCCGAGTTCCGGACCAACGCCGGCGTGGCCCGGACGACCATCCATGACGGTCAGACCGTCGGCGTGGAGTTGGAAGACGGCAGCGAGATCTCGGCCCGCGCGGTTCTGTCAAACGCGGACCCACGCAAGACATTCCTCAAGCTCGTCGGACCGGACGACCTGGAGCCGGACTTCACCACGCGCGTGCGGCGACTGCATGCCGACGCCGGCTACATGAAGCTACACTGCGCCGCGGGCAGTCTCCCCGACTGGACCGCTCTGCCCGGTGAGGGGCCGCTCCCGCACCACTACGCTCAGGCCGCCATCGGCGGCGGTCCCGACGTGCTAGACAGCGCCTGGGCCGCCGCCCGAACGGGCCGCCTGCCGGAGGAAAACCAACTCGCGGTCGTGTGCCCGTCGCTCTACGACACCGCTTCCGC
>JAPOVO010000208.1 GCA_026708165.1 Chloroflexota bacterium
ATATAAGTTGCGGGAAGCGCCTACTCAGGAGATGACTTTGGCCGACCCTTACAGAAAACCGCCCAGCCTTATCCGCCCCAAGAGCGAGACTCCGAGGCTCTTCGTTTTTGTGGTGCTGACCATCATCGCGACGATGATGGTCCTTGGGACCTGGGCCTACTCGGTTCTCTAGATTTACCCAATACCGGGAGGGGCCCCAGGCGGCGGGCCGGGCGGCCGGTTCCTGCGGTTCTGCTCCGCTATCCGGAACTGAAGCAGGGCTTCGGCAGCGCCCTTGGCGGCTTCTTCGGGCGCAGTCTGTTCCAGCGCGATCATATTGTCGAGCCTCTTGGTCAGCAGATCTTTCTCGACCTTTGAGAGGTTGATCGGCTGACTCTTCGCCAGCGCAGCTTCCATCGCGACGATATCTGCTTGTATCAGTACCGGCGCGACGGTTGTCATCATGCTCAAGTCGGCCCTGACCGCCGAGGGGAAGACCTGCTGACCGACGCTTTTGTACATATTGGCGAGGGAAGCCATGGCGAAGTCGGGGTGTTCGCTCCAGGACGAGACACCGGCCATCATGTGAACCTCGGTGGGTGTCTGCCGCTTGTCGCCGCCGGGCAGGGCGGCGAGTTGGATGTCGGTCGAGAGCGAGTCACGCCACTGGTTCAGGAACCATCCGCTGTTGACCGGAAACGACATCATGGACACTCGCGGGTCCCTCAAGAGGCCGCGTATCTGGCGTCCGGAAGTCGCGCGCGTAACTTTGTAGACAGACCGGTGCCGGTTGATGAGATCGTGCATGACACCCAGCCCGGTCAGCGCGGCCGGTTCTTGCAGGGCTTCCTCGTCACTTTCCCTACTCGGCATTCTCGATCCGGCGGCTATCATCCACACCCACGAAGGCGGCACCGCGATGCTGACCCCGTCGGCCGAAACCATCTGGAGAAAACCGTATTGGTCAGCGCTCCCGCCTTCGCCGCCCGCCAGAGTCAGCCGGCTGGTGTTTTCGGAGAACTGCGCCTCGTTCCAAGGCCATGCGCTCGGATCGGGAATTCCATAGTCGTCCAGCCGCTTTTTCCTGTACATCAGAAGCCAAGGACCGGCTTGAAGTGGTACGGCGACCTGGCGTCCTTTTATACGACCTGATTCGAGCATGCCCGGCCAGTAATTCTCGGACTTGACCGCTTCGCCAACGTCGGAGACTTTGTCGAGCGGTACCAACAGGTCGTTGTCGTCCAGGTCTTTGAGAGCTTCAGCGGGGAAGACGAGCAGGTCGAGAGGCTCGGTGTCGGCCATGATCGCAATGGTTCGGCCGATGGTGTTTCCATCAACGGCTTGTCGAAAGCGGACCATCTCAAGTCTAGGCGCGGCCTCGTCTATCGAACCCGCACGGTTGACCACGGCGCGGAACTGGCCTCGCGTGGGGCCGAACGTGCTCCATAACGGGTGCACCTTCAGCGGACCGCTCGGCAGAGGAACTTGAGTGGAGCGCGACTTGGCGGACGCGAGGTCGGTGCTTTCCTCCAGGACCTGCTTTTGCCTCTCGGTCAGCGGGGGCATGTCACCAATCTCGAACGACTCGTCGGAGCCGCAAGCCGCAGCCAAAACTCCGGCAGCGGCCGTACCCAGAGTGAGAAACCTGCGGCGGGTGATCGCGAGCTTTTGATTCGAGCTGTTCATTAGTTAGGCGTTGTCGAGGAGGTCGACCGTCATGAGGTCAACCTTATCGACAGTTTACCCCGGTTACGCCGCCATGTACCGGCGTCTAGATGTAGTCGGTCGCCTTGGTCTGCCTGAGCTCCCGCGTTTCGGGGACGTCGCGGTACCGCCATATCTCGCCGCCGAGACCCAGCATGTAGATGATGCTGTTTTCGGCGTAGTTGGGAGACGGAACAATCTTGAGCACGGCTCTGTTATCGAGGCCGTGGTTGATCTCTTCCCAGTTCAATGCGTTGTCGTCCGATCGCCAGACACCATTGCTCGACGCCGCGAACAGCACTCCGCCTTCGCCGTAGTTGGGCGACGCCGCGAGGTCAAGCATGGCGGTGTCCCGGGACGACGGATGCGTTCCCGACCAGACTTGCCGCAGGCGGCGCGCGGGCTTGAAGATCTCGCTCTCGGCCGCGAAGAACCACACATCTTCGACGGGGTCGTAGTTGCCCGGCACGGAGATAGAAATCCACTGAGTGGGGCAGGGATGCTGCACCCACTTGCGGAACGAAGCGCCTCCGTCGACCGACTTGTGAACGGTAACGATGCCGCTACCTATGGTGCCGACGAAGATGATTCCGTCGCTGGCGTAGTTGGGCGAAAAGGCGATGTCGGCTATCGATTCACCACCGAAAGCATAGCTAGTTTCCTCGAAGCTCTCGCCGCCGTCGGTGCTGAGGAAGGCAAAGCCGCCATACCCGCCGGTCAGGATGGTCCCGTCCGATTCGAAGGTCGGGGAGATTGCCACGGCGCGCAATTCCATTTCGCGTATGCCGTCGCCGGCCGGCTGCCATGATTGACCGCCGTCGCGGCTCGCAAACAGTCCATCGGAAGTGGCGGCGAGCGCCATCCGGTCGGATTCGAATTGAGGCGAAATCGCAATTCCCGAAACGTTGAGTTCTGCTATTCCCGGGGGCGAGTCGCTCCAAGTGGCACCGCCGTCAGCGCTCCTGAACACGCCGGTCGAGCTGCCTCCCGCGAGCATGACGCCGTCGCTTTCAACGTTGGGGGAGAGCGCGAGACACAGCCAATTCTGGCTGGAGAGCGATCCGCTGGACGGCTCCCAGGTTTCGCCGCTGTCGTCCGACCTAAGGATTCCATTTTCGAAGGAACCGGCGAGCACGAGAGTCTGGCCCACAGGCTCAGCCAGGGCAAGGATCGAAAGTATCGACGGGGACTGGTCGTCGGGCGTGACCCTCACGCAGGTCTCGCCGCGGTCGGTCGATCGATACACGCCACCTTCGCCGGTGCCGACGAAGAGCATCGAATCACTGTCGTAGCGCGGCGATATGGCTATCGCGTTGACCGAGTGGCCTTCCAGACCTTTGGACTGGGTCCAGGTTTCACCCGAATCGGAGCTGTACCACAAGCCGTCGGTCTCCGATCCCGCGAATATTCTCCCGGACCGCTGCGAGGGCGACGACGCCAAGGTCTGGATCGTGAGTTCTCCGAGCTGGTCAGCACCTATGGGACTCCATGACCGGCCGCCGTCGGTGGACTTGAATACACCGTTGTCGACTACCGAGCACAGAACCGAGCTCTCGGACTTGAATTCGGGCAAAACGAGGATGCTTTGTACCGAGTCACCCGACAGTCCGGTGTTCGACACGTTCCAGGTCTTGGAGCTATTGACGGTCCTGAATATCCCGTCGCCGTCAGAACCGAGGAAGGCGATGCCGTCCTCGGCGTAGTTGGGCGAATAGGCGATGCAGACAACCTGGGGCACCGTGCCCCAAAAGGCCATCTTCTCCCAATACGCTCCCGACGTGATGCTGCGGAACGCTCCGACGTTTACCGCGCTGGCGAATATCTGTTGGTCCTGGGTGTAGTTTGGAGACACCGCAAGTGCCTGGATGTAAGGGCTGGTCAGGCCGCTGTTCGAAATCCGCCACGTTCGGCCGTTGTCGTTAGAGGTGAACATGCCGGCCATCGTTCCGGCCCAGATCGTCCGCTCGAAGCTCGACCCGGGTGACGACGCCAGGGCGGA
>JAPOVO010000158.1 GCA_026708165.1 Chloroflexota bacterium
CGGTGGCCAACGCCGCAATCCAGTTTTTGTTGTCCCCTTAAAGGATGGCCCTGGTGTCGGTGGAAATACCGGAGTCGCCCAACAGCTCCTCCCACTCGGCGTGGGCGACGATGTCACGTCGAATGTTGTCGGAAAGCTGCGACTGCCAGTTCCATCCCACCGCTCCGGCTATGTGACCGGACTCGTAAGCGGTAGTGTCCACGCCAACCTCGACTATCGCGAGGCCCGGACCGCCCAGGTTATCGGCAACCCATTGAGTTGAAACAAGAGCGTCGGGATTCGCATATTCGGACATATCGTGAACCTCCAGAAGCCGAGCGGCTAAAGTTCGGGGAAGCCTCAATTGAAGCCAGTTTACTAGTATACCACTGGTTTACTTGCTTTAAGGGCTGACTTTCGCGAGCGGTTCGAGCAGACGGGAGCGATGAATTGCGACGGTTGGACGACGGCGATCCGCATGGAGTCACGGGACACCACGAGCTTCGACGCGGAAGCGCAGGGCGCCATGAGATCGTGCTTAGCCGTCGTGATAGAGAAGGTGAGTCGGACCACTTCATCCACGTGAGACCCGGGACCCGTCCGGGAAGGATGTCGGTGAGGTTCCGTGACGGCAACGCGTTGACGCTGATGGGCTTCAAGGCGCGGCCAGCTTGCCCGATGTTTCCGCTCGCCTGCGCCTTTGCGGGCTGCTATTACGTGCGTCTCACGGGACGCGCGAACGACGAGGCTAACGCCTTGCGAGTCTTCGACCGGCTTTGTGAAGACCTCCAGAGTGCGACCGACAAAATACTAGACGGCGTCGGTCTGGCCCTGGAGCTGAGGCTTCCGATCCGAACGCCCTGATCCCGGCGGCCGGTTCTCGTTGTTGAGCTAGTAGTATGCGAAGCGCGGCTTGACGAATGCGCCGGTGCGGGAATCGGATTCCAAAGTTACCTCGATAGCCGAGGAGTGCAAATGAACGACGGTCCGAAAGTGGGAATCGTTGGCGCGCAACGTGGAATGTCGCTTATCGCGGGTTTCCGCGCCCACGGGGCCGAGGTCACTTCCCTCTGCGCGAGAAGCGAGGACTTCCTCAACAGCCAGGCGGACCGGTTCGACGTACCCGAGCGGTATACCGATTACCGGGCGATGCTCGAATCCGAGGTCGATATCGTCTTCGTCGCCACGCCAATGCATCTTCACGTGCCCCACAGCCTGCACGCCCTAGAAGCAGGAAAGCACGTAATCAGCGAGGTGACCGCGGCCGTGTCGGTCGATCAATGCCGTGAACTGGTCGATGGCGTCGAAGCCGCGCGGGACGCAGGCGTCGTATACATGCTCGGCGAGAACGCGTGTTTCTCTCCGAAGAACATCCTCATCAAGAATCTCGTCCAGGAAGGCTTGTTCGGCGACATCTACTACGCCGAAGGCGAGTACATCCATGACATCAAGCCCATTCACTATGGGGAGGACGGCAGCGGGACCTGGCGCACGGTATGGCAGGTCGGCGTAAACGGTTGCACCTATGGCACACACAGCCTCGGTCCGATCCTGGACTGGTTCGACGAGCGCGTCGCTTCGGTCATGTGCCTCGGTACCGGCGTGCACACCAGCCCCGAGAACAAGGCCGAGGACACGACGACGATGCTGTGCAAGCTCGATTCGGGAGCGCTGGTCAGAATACGGGTCGACATGCTGTCGAACCGGCCTCACGGCTCCGGCTATAGCTCTCTGCAGGGCACGACCGGCTGCTACGAAGGCCCCCGAGGCCTGGGCGATCAGGACAAGATCTGGCTGGAGCGATTTGGCTCGGAGTCGACCACTCGCGAGACAATCGATACCGATCCCTATCAATGGCGTCCGCTAAGCGACCTGGAAGCGGAATATCTCCCGGCTCGCTGGACGGAGATCCCGGCCAGCGTCCACGGCCCCGACTACGGCGCGGGGGAATATCACATGATCGGCGAGTTCCTTGAGGCCATACGCGAGCAGCGCGATCCGGCACTCGATGTATACCGCGCGGTTGACATGACCCTTCCGGGACTGCTTTCGCAGATTTCGATAGAACGGGGCGGAGAGCCAATACAGATGCCGGACTTTCGCGCGGGCAGCTGGAGCTAGAACCGCTCCAAGGCATTAGCCGCGCCGGTTGGTTGCTCGCCTGGGACGCCTGTTTCTTGAGGTGGGTGGCCGCGGGTTCGCTAGCCGGCAAATCGATCCGTGGGATCGCCGATCCGGCCATATCCGTTCCATACGCCGAATCCGAGAATTCGTCGCAAGTACGAATCGGCCTCGCTGAGGACATGCTCGGCGACGCCCAGTGTGTAGTTCTCCTGAGGTCTGAACTGCGGTCCGCAAAAGGTCGTCAGTACCACTAGCCGGTCGCCGTCGGTCCGATTGGCGCCCGTTCCGTGCCAAAGCCTGCCGTCGATTATCAACGCCGATCCGGCGGGAGCCTGAGCTGCAACGACGTCTTCGGGCCTGTCGTCTTCGGGCGTGGGCTGGCGACCGCTCAGGTGACTTCCGGGTACCAGCCGCGTCCCTCCGTTCTCTTCGGAAACGTCGCAGAGCATCCAGAGCACGTTCACACAGGCGGCGGGCGCGATCAATTGAGGCGACGCATCGGGAGGCGCGGAGAACCGAGTACGAGTGAGACTCCCCACCGGCAACCAGTCAGCCTCCGGGTCCACAGGCGCGGGCATCCACCATTGGTCCGTGTGAAGCGGCATTTTGACTCCGCCTTGGCGAGCGATGTTGGCGCCGTGGCTCGACAGCTGAAACTCCTCTCCGATTACCGACCGCGTCAACGCGAGCACGTCTTCGTGGTAGAGGAGATCGACGAAACACCGGCCCTTGTTTACGAGCATCCACACGCGCTGGTTGACGCCGCCGCTTTCGGCGCGAAACAGCTCGCGGCGGTCGCGACCCGCGTCGTCCTTAAAGTCGCCCCATTGTTGACGGGGACCGCCGTCCTCGAACGCCAGCCCCTCGCGCTTTTCGATGGATGCCTGTTCGGTCAGCCGCTCGACCAGCTCGGCGCGCTGGTCCTCGGTGAGGGCGTTTTGCAGCAGGCAATAACCGTGTTCGGCGAGATTACGCTTCGCGGTCTCGAGATGCGAGGTTGGCGCTAGCAGCGTCGCCATTACACGAGTCCTCTCTTCAAGATGGGGGTTTCACCGAATCCCGCATTGGCGAGATTTTATCAATCAGTTGGCGACCGCTAGTCCGCAGGCTTACCCCAAATGATCACGAGCTTGAGCGGAACGTCGCCGGTACTGCGGAAGCCATGGTCAACGCCCGGGGGAGCGAGTACCGCGTCGCCGGGGCCAACGGGGAACTCATCGTCATCCATCCACATGACCCCTTGTCCTTCGAGGAAGTAGTAGAACTCCTCCAGAGGCCCCTCGTCTCCGTGAATGTGGGATCCTTCGCTTGCACCCGGCGGGAGTTCCCACACCTCCGAGACAACGGGGAGCCTGGTCACGCTCCTGAAGAACCTCCGGCGCGTGACCGTGCCGTCGCCCTCATGCAGGCCGGGGTCTTCGATGACGTCTTCGGATTCATGTTGCATGAATTGCATCTTCGATGATCCTCTTAGCCTGCCTCAGTGAAGGAAAGCCGCTCGCTCCACTTCGGACGTCAGTGATAACGGGGCTATCTCAGTCTGCTGTGCCGTTCTAAGACCTGCTTTCGG
>JAPOVO010000204.1 GCA_026708165.1 Chloroflexota bacterium
GCGGGCACTGGGGAGGTCTTAGGCTGGGAAACGTCTCTCAGGCCCTGCCAGACTTCCGGATACCACTCGTTGATGTCAAACGTGCTGACCTTTAGGTACTCGGTCAGCTCGACGATGATCCCTGCGGCCACCCAGTTCGGGATGACGTCGGGAACGCTCATCGCCACGTCGGGCGGGTTGCCCGCGGCGATCTGAGTGGCGAGTCGCTGGAGGTGCCCGTTGTAGTTCGAGTACTCGAACTGCACGTTGTGCCCCGACTTGGCTTCCCAGTCGGAGATATTGCGAGCATATTCGGCAACCACGCGGTCACCCCAGACGTAGCTGGCGAGCCGCAGGCTGGCCTTCTCGACGACGGGCTTCTCCACCTCGACGATCTTGGTGACGACCTTCTCGACCTCGACCTGCTGAGTGACGACTTTCTCGACCTCGACCGCGACCTCGACCTGCTGGGTCACGACCTTCTCGACCTCGACGACTCTCTCTTTCTCGACTACTTGAGTGACGACCTTCTCGACCGGCACTTCCTGGGTGACGACCCTGACGACTTCCTTCTCAACTATCTGAGTCTCGCCGCAACCGGCCAGAGCGGCTACCGCCGCCAGCCCCGCGCCGCCAATCAGTCCAGATCGAATGACCTTGCGCCGGGTCAAACCTTTCTTCTCACTCACGATTCGATAACCCTCCCAATATGAGGACTACGTCCCACAAACCGGCCCCAGCGGCAAACATGCCCAATAGAGGGGCTAGAGTCCAGAATGATAGTCAGAGATAGATGGCAAAGCAATTGACTGTATCGGGCGAGCAAGAAACGCCCTGCCTGACGCGACGGCGCGAAACAGCAAAAGCTCCTCCGGTGGCCGCCTGTGACTTGTAGAGGCCGTGCGCGTTCACGTCGTCGAAGACCAGCAGGGTATCCTGATTCGGCGCAGCGACAACGACCTCCCCGCTACCGGCCGAAACTGGAGACCGTGAGAGAGGCCGGAGCCAACCGAGGGAAGCCAAGGCTGAGATGAGCGATTCGACGAATGCGATTCGACACCCGACCCTAGACGAGCTGGAGGCCGGACTAGACCACATCCGCCAGTCTCCGGCGGACGACGGCCCGCTGATGATGATCGTGAGCCGCCCGGCCGTCGACGAGCGCGAGGTCTCGGCGGAAGGCAGGCTCGCCGTTGAGGTGGGCCTGGTCGGAGACAGCTGGAAGGACCGAGGAAGCAGCCGCACTCCCGACGGTGGACCCAACCCCGCCGCACAGGTGACGATCATGAACTCCCGCACGCTCGGGCTGATCGCACAGTCTGAAGAGCGCTGGCGGCTATCGGGCGATCAGTTGATCATCGACATCGACATGAGCAAGGAGAACCTGCCGACGGGCACGCGTCTCTCAATCGGCTCGGCGGTCATAGAGGTGTCCAAGATCCCTCACACCGGCTGCGCGAAGTTCGCCAACAGGTACGGCCACGACGCCCTGAGATTCGTGAGCACTCCGTCCGCCATGAGCATGCGGCTGCGCGGCATCAACACCCGCGTCGTTCAATCGGGCTCGATTCGCGCGGGGGACATAGTCACCAAGGTAGGCGGGTAGAGCCGGCTGCCCGCACCGCCCGGCGGGAGCGGTCGCCCCCTCCGAATCAAGCTCGATATCCGGCCGGTTAGCTTCGGGACCGCCGCACCTTGCTCAGCTCGTCGGTCGCGATCTTCTTGACGTTCGCCATGGACTCCGCAGGCTCCTCGAGACCTCGGAAGATCTTCTCGGCAGCCTTGCCCCACTCGGTCCGGTAGAACGAGCCGATGGGGATCGCCGGCCAGTGCTTCTCGCCCTTGTTCTTGAGACCGGTGAAAAAGTCGAACCACCTGGCAAGGCGGTTGCCGGGACCGATGCGCTTGAGCATTCCGTCGATCCACTCCTGCTGCTGCGCGAGGACCGTCGGTCCGTTGAGCGTGTTGACGGCCATACGGGCGGAGTTGTCGAAGAAGCCGAACTTCATGAACTCCCATGCTTCCTCGGGGTGCCTGGCGCCGGTGGGTATGCCGTACATCCAGCCCTGGACCGAGTCCCAAGCGCGCTCTTCGGCAGCGCCGGTGGCGGACGGAAGCAGGCTCACCGAATAGTTGACCTCGGCGGCGTGCTTGTCCAGCGGGTCCTGCGCCCAGAATCCGGTCGTCAGGTAGGCGGCCTTCCCCCGGGCGAACGGGCTGCCGGGCCTGGAGTAGCCGGGCTGGTCTTGCCAGAACGACGAAATCCGGTTGAAGTCGAGCTCGGTGGAGTAAGCCTGGAATTTCTCCAGGAAACCGACGATGCGCGGATGGTCGGGAGTCACGGACTGCGTTCCCACATCCCAGAACTCGCCGCCGTTCAGGAAGCTCATGATTTCTCTGCGCCACAGAGGATGCCATCCGATACGGGTGATTTTCGGGCCGTCTGACGAGAGCAGCTTCAAGGAGTGCTCGACCAGCTCGTCCTGAGTCGCGGGACCTTCTTCCAGGCCGACCTCTTCATACATGTCCTGGTTTCGGAAGACGGCGATGAAGTCGGCGCCGCCCGGCAGCGCGTACAGCCGGCCCTGATACGTGGAGGAGTCCCACATCGAGGCGATGTAATAGTCGCGGGTGATCCCGGCCAGCCTTGCGAACGAGTCGAGCGGCTGGAACACGCCGAGGAACGCAAGCCTGCCCTGAGTGACCCAGTTCGTGTAAGCCGTGTCGGGTGGATCGCCATCGGCCACGGACCTGAGCAGCTTCGCTTCCCAGTTGGGAATGAACCGATAGTCGACCTTAACGTGCGGGTGCGCCGCCTCGAAGTCGCCGGCGAGATTCATCATCAGGTCGTTATAAGACTCGCCCCAATTGGCGTTCCAGGCGACGATCGTCACGTCCCTGGGCTTGGGCGTGACCTCGACGATCCTGGTGACGACCTTTTCGACCTGGACGACCTCGGTTATGACCTTCTCGACCTCGACCGCGACCTGAACCTCGACGACCCGTTCTTTCTCGACGATCCGGGTAACGACCTTCTCGACCGGCACTTCCTTGATGACTTCCTGGATCCTGGTTTCGGTGACGACCCGCGACTGACCACATCCGGCAAGCGCCGCCAGGGCCGCCAGACCAACTCCGCCGACAAAGCCGGTGCGGAGGAACTTGCGTCGAGTCAGGCCCTTATCGATGTTCATTATGAAAAAGAACCTACCCTACTAACGGCCGTCCCGGGAACGGCCGCCCAAGGGATGAGCGATCGGCTGCGCAGGTCGTTCGCCAGCCGGGATTTCGGATTGCACCGTAGCGCGACTCCCAGCCAGGCACTGATCGAATAGAAGTGGGGATTGTTCGGGTTGTTGAATTCGGCTGATTTCGGTCCCAGGCGGCGGGGGGTCAGGGGTCGGAGCGAGCGCCAGGGGTGACGCCGTTTCTTGGGACTCTCGGACCGGTCCGGAATCTATTGCATTTCCTAGGTTTAGGAAACATTACCCTGTGACCCAGGAAACAAACAGGGGGGTACTTGACTATGGTAAACGTGGTGTCGAGGGGCGTGAATTCCAGTTTCGCGGGAGTGTCGAGTAAGGGGACGAGAGATGCTTGGACGTCCCACACGACTTGAACGATTGTAGTGGCGTGGGGATGATGGATGGAAAGAATGGGATGCTGACTACGCCTAGGCGCGGAACGTGTTC
>JAPOVO010000184.1 GCA_026708165.1 Chloroflexota bacterium
CAAGCAGAAGACGGCCACCGACTCGGGAACGACGAGGTCTCCTGAATGGGATCTCACTGCCACTTCGAGATTCCTAAGTCCAAGCGCGCGTACGTTTTCTATTGCACCCGCGACGCCGTACTCGCCGTAACAATTCGTAAGCACTGCTACCAGGTTCTCAGGCATATTGGCCAATCCCATTCTTCTTCGCGCCGATCCATCCGCCCGTCTCGACCACAATCGCCAACCGGGGCGGCCCGCGCCCGGCGCAAGGGCGTGCGGAATACTACTAGATGCGGCTATGTCCGTTATCGCACCTGCCGCCTCTCGGCGAAACTCCGGGCGGGCAAATGCCGTTTTTGGCTAAAGTTCGTTCGACTAATCAGTCGGAGCAAATTCAAATCATGGCGTCGAATCAGCGGTCCGCGCTTATTGACTTGGTGCGGTTGTTCCTGCGGCTCGGGACCGTAGCGTTCGGCGGACCAGCCGCCCACATCGCCATGTTTCGGGAAGAGGTCGTGGTCCGGCGCAAGTGGCTGACCGAACAGCGATTCCTGGACCTGATGGGCGCGACAAACCTGATCCCAGGGCCCAACTCCACCGAGATGGCCATCCACATCGGTCTGGAGCGCGCCGGCTGGCGCGGACTCATAGTCGCCGGAGCCTGCTTCATTTTGCCGGCGTCGATTATCGTTGGGGCCCTTGCTTGGGCCTATGTGGAGTTCCAGACAGTCCCCGCGCTTGCGTGGGTCACTTACGGGATCAAACCCGTCGTCGTCGCGATCATCTTCAACGCGCTCTTCGGACTGGGAATAACTGCCCTTAAGACTCGCTGGCTGATGGCGCTCGGACTGGCCGGACTGGTGCTGTTCCTCGCCGGCATAAACGAACTGGCCGTTCTCTTCGGCAGCGGTTTCCTCGTCGCGCTCATTCGCACCGCCGGGAAGTTGCCCTTGGGCGGTCGCGGTGCGGTGGCCTTCGTTCCCGTGCTGGGATTCAACGCCGCAGCCAAGGCGGTCGCGGCCGTCCCAGGTCTAGAGCAGATATTCCTTTCATTCCTCAAGCTCGGCGCGGTGATTTACGGAAGCGGATACGTCTTGCTGCCGGTCATGAATAACGAGCTTGTCGAACGGCTCGAATGGCTCACCGCTACTCAGCTTCTCGACGCCATAGCCATCGGTCAGATTACGCCCGGGCCGGTCTTTACGACCGCCACTTTCGTTGGCTACCTGCTGGCTGGCGTGCCCGGAGCCGCCGTCGCTACCGTCGCCATATTCCTGCCGTCATTTGCTTTCGTTGGAATATTGAATCCCCTGGTACGGAAGATTCGCGACCTCGACTGGGCCGCCGGATTCCTCGACGGCGTCAATGCCGCCGCGATCGCTTTGATGGCCGGCGCCGTGATTCAGCTCAGATCGTCGGCGATAATCGATTGGCCGACAGCGATAATCGCCGTGGCCTCGCTCGTGGCCCTCCGCATGAAGGTCAACGCCACCTGGCTCATCCTAGGAGCAGCAGGCTTCGGCGTAGTGGTGCGGCTGGTTTTCGGCTGACCATGGATCTGGTTTGGAAAGACGGTCATCGGTATACAGGCTCCTAGCGGTGAATTGCGTATATGACGACTGAAGCCTGGATAGTCGCCGGCGTCATCGTGGCGGCGTTGGTGCTGTTCGCCAGCGAGAAGGTGCGGCCCGACATCGCCGGCCTGATCGTGCTGCTTACGCTCGCGCTGTCGGGCGTTATCGGGGCCGGAGAGGCATTCGCCGGGTTCAGCAACCCGGCAGTCATCACCGTCGCGGCCATGTTCATTGTGAGCGCGGGCATGGTCGAAGCGGGAATCCCCAACGCTGTGGCGGGAGCGATATCCCGATTCGGAGGCGCGCGATTCGGAACGCTCCTGGCGCTGGTGATAATCGTCGTCGGCGTGATGTCCGCGTTCATCAACAACGTCGCCGCGACCGTGATCCTGATCCCCGCCGTGATCAGCCTGGCCCGTGGAGCCGAGGCGTCGCCGTCCAAACTGCTGATACCGCTGTCGTTCGGATCTTTGCTGGGCGGTCTTACCACTCTCATTGGAACGCCGCCCAACCTGCTCTCCGCCGAAGCCCTGCGTCAGGCGGGACACGAACCGTTCGGCATGTTCGATTTCCTGCCGACCGGCGCGGCAGTCCTCGGCGTCGGACTCATTTACCTACTCACGGTCGGGCAGCGGCTTCTACCTGACAGGCCCGGACCCGACGTCGCGCACGAAGTCGCGCAGACTCGCGAATATTGGACGGAACTCTTCGTAGTCGCCGAATCGCGCGTAGTCGGCAAACAGCTTCGCGAATTGCGGTGGCTGACTCGTTTCGGAGTCAAGGTGGCCGAGATCATCCGGGGGGGAGAAAGGAACCGGTTCCCGTCGGAGACCGACGTGATCTACATCGACGACATGCTTCTCGTCGAAGGTGAAAACGAAGCCGTGATGAATATGGTCCAGAGCGAGGGACTGGTGTTCCACGCCGAGCGCCAGGTAGCCGACCGTTTGGTTCAGGACCACGAAGCAACGGTTCTCGAGCTCGTAGCCGGTCCGTCCTTTGCCGGTGCCGGTAGCACTATCCGAAAGATGAATTTTCGAGTCCGTTATGGTGGGCTGGTGCTGGGTATCTGGCGGCAAGGGCATCGGATTCGCCGGTCGCTCGGTACGGTCCCGCTCAGGCCCGGCGACGTGATGCTAGTACGCATGCCCAACTCGCGCATTGCGCAGCTCGCCGAGTCTCGCGATTTCATCGTTCTGAACCAGCGGTCCAGAGCAGTCACGCCGAAGCCCCGAATGCTAGTAGCGCTGGCGATTCTCGGCGTAATGGTTGGTCTGGCCGCAACGGGCGTCGCGCACATCAGCATCGCCGCCGCCGTGGGCGTCTTTCTGATGCTCGCGGCGCGCGTGATTCCCTATCAGCGCCTTTATCGGACGATTGAATGGCGAATCCTGATTTTGATCGGCTCCCTGATCCCCTTGGGCACCGCGATGCGCAGCTCCGGGCTTGCCGAATTCATCGCGGACGCCATCACGTCCAATATAAAGTTCGCCGGCCCCCTGGCTGTGCTCGCCGGGATCTTCGTTTTAACCGCGGTCTTGACGCAGATAATGTCCAACGCCGCCGCGGTAGTGCTGATCGCCCCCATCGCTTTGCAGATCGCCGGAGATTTCGACATTTCGCCTTACCCGGTGATGATGATCGTCGCGATATCGGCGTCAACCGCTTTTCTGACTCCTATCGGCCACCAGGCGAACGTCGTCGTCTACAACTCGGGCGGCTATCGATTCGTCGATTTCATAAGGGTGGGCGGGCCGCTTACTCTGCTCATCCTTTTGGTATCGCTCGTAGTCGTACCGATCGTCTGGCCGCTGTCCTGACCGTCGGGCCAATAGACACAATGAATCCGCCGACCGACGTGTAGAGAAGCAACGCGCTGACCGCGCCATTCGCTATAGTGATTCGCTAACCATTCAAGCGAGGCCCCGAGTGATCAATGTCCATCTCGACAAAGCCGCGCGGCGAACCGTGGTTAGCGCCGACCGTGAAACCGTCCTGTCGACCCGGAATCTCCAATTCTGGTACGGCGAAAAGCTGGTCCTGAACGATGTCTCTCTCGACATTTCGGAGCGGGAGGTCACTGCGATCATCGGGCCTTCCGGATGCGG
>JAPOVO010000403.1 GCA_026708165.1 Chloroflexota bacterium
CCGGCGTAGCCCATGGGCACCAGCGCCCCAATCTTGTCCGGTTCCCGTATCAACCAGCCAACCGGAACCGATCGCACGATCCACTCGTATATCTGACCGCCCCCGGGAAGGCTGCTCAAACTCATCAACACGACGAAGGCTCCCGTTATCCCGAGGACGAAAACCCACGTCGATCGGCGGCGGCGGTCGAAGATTGTCGCCAGCACCAGCGAGCCGACGCCGAGCAAGCTGGATACAGACCACCCGACCGCGGCAAAGCCGGATGGCCGAAAGTTGCCACCAAAGAAATGGTGTGCCGTCAGCGTGAGGGCACTCCACAGGGTTTGGGTTTGGGTGGAGACGATCACCGGAGCCGACTCGTAGGCATAGGGCGGCCCGACCTGCCCGCCCGCAAAGAAGGTCGAGGCGGCGGGAACCCACACAAACGCCCCTGTGACGATGACCGCCAAGACGTAGACAACTCCGATCTTGAAGATCGTCTTCCGGCTGTTCGACCGCTGCACGAATCGAACGACCCACAGAAGACCCACTGCCAAGACGGTAATCGCGAGATAGTGTGGGCTTCCCGCTGATATCAACATCGTGGCAAGGCCAGCCCCAACGGCCGGCGGCCACCGGCGGCTGCGAATCGAATATGCCATCAACCCGATAACCAGCGGCAACCCGAGTGCCGAGAGCGCCACGCCGAGCTGCTCCAGGCGGCCCAGGTACCACGGATTCGCGACCCAGAACACCGAGCCGAGAGTAAGCCCCAATGATTCGCTCACGGTCAGGCCGCGAGCTCTTCGCGAGGGGCCAAGCAGCAGCCGAAAGCCAGCCCATGCCGTCACGAATCCAATGAGCGCCCATCCGACCACGACCGACTTCATGATCGCGGAGCTGGATAGTCCACCCAATTGTCCGGCCGCAACAAAAGGCCCCCACGTGCCGAAGAGCCCTATGGATACCAGAACGCTATGGCGGTTCGGGTCCCAGGCCGGGTAGAAGATCCGCGGCAAGAGGTCCGCGTGCAACGCATAGGTGAGATCGCCCTGGAGAATCTCACCAGGTGTGACTATGACCCGCCACCACAGTGCGATTACCACGGCAAGTCCAGCCAGGAAGATTGCGGGGACATGTAAACGATCGCCGCTGAGAATTGAGTTGGCCCGCGCCAGACCGCTGACGCTCCATTCAAGACGGGGTTGCCGCGTCATGAAATTGCCCCGGACTCGCGCAGGGTTTCGGAATTACTCAATGAACTCCGCAGCGAGCGGGCCTTCAAAAAATTCGAATCTAGGACCTCCATCCTGGCCTGCGTGAACTCGCAAAACGGGCAGAACTATACGCTCATTCCCATCAAGCGTAAGCCGCATCGCCAGCACGTAGGATCCTGTCATCAGCTCTCTGGTCGAGGACTGCGCGGGGAGGAATCCACCGCCTCCGGTCGACCACTGCAAAGTACCCGCTTCGACATTCCAATCGTATTCAACTCTGAGATCGTGGGACGATGGGTTCACCTGTCCGCTGTACCAGTGGACAGGTCGATTCTGCAATGCAGGCACTGCCCACCGCGTGCCGTCGTCGGCGATTAGCACCCAATCCTGCCCGGTCCAACCGTCGGGATCGCCAATCTCAAATCTAATAGCGAAGCGGATGTTCTGTTGATTCACGCGTGATTCCTCGATGTCGACCCAAAGGGCCGCATTTTCCCGTCGGATGGCCCCGTCTTCGACATCGCCGACGGCATAGACGGCGTTCCCGCCCCGTGACCAGACAGGTGATCGTAGATGAGCCGGTATTACAGTGGGAGATAGCCGCGAGGGTAAGATCAGAAAGTCGAGGCCCTCGCCGTCATAGGGATATAGGCCTAAAGTGCTTCGCACGTGCGCCGGATCGCCAAGATCTCCGTATAGCAGCGCTCCTTGCAAAGCTGCGGCCATCGAAAGCCGTTGAAGTGGATGGACGGCCGGCGAGATATATACCCTGGCCCCTTTCCCCGTAAGGGTGCGCAGCGCGTTGAATGATTCCGGGACCGGGCTCGCGGCAAGCTCGGAAAATGGCTCAAGGATTTCGTATACGGCGCCCTCGTGACCTTGAACAAGCGGCTTGAAATACTCTGGGCTTTGCAGCCAGTCCCTGGATCTCTCGGGTAACCCATCCACCCATTTGGGGGTTGCATGGACATAATCGACTCCCAGTCTGCTGACCGCATCCGGGTCGAGATGCTCTATCGCGTCAAGGTATTCCGGACCACGAAGCCCTACATACTGCGTAAAGCCAACGTAACCATAGGGCGATGGTCTTCCCGACGCGACTGAAATCGTCATGGGATGAGGAGACAGGATCGAGGCGTTCTCCACTAGATGACCTTTGATATAGGACACTAGTTCCGCCGGAACTCCGGCCAACTCCGCCCGTCCCATGATGCCCGCACGGATCCTGCGCGTCTCGGCCGTTGGAATGGCAATTTGCGGACCTTCTTTTACGGCGAACCAGAGATTCGCGCCCGAACCGGCGACCGTAGGCCAAACCACGATGACGCCAAGCGCCGCGCAGGCAATTCTGTGAGGCCATCGCTTGAGCCGGGCCAAGAAATATCCAATCACCAGGATCGTCGCGATGAGAAGAAGGTTTCGAAAATGCCCCTGCAGTCGAAGATTGTCGAAACTCGAGAATTCGTATTCGACGAACAGGCCCACTGTCCACATTGCCAGACCGGCCCCGGCAAGAAGCAAGCCAATCAAACCGGCTCGCCAACCTAGCGCCACTAACGCCACGAGCACCAGCGGACCGATGCCCAGGATCCCCAGACTTCCAGGCAGGCGATCGATCGCTAGAAGGTCTGTAACGTTCGGCAAATCCGGCCATACGAACGCCAATCCGGACTCACCGCCCGCGCTGCGAAAGACGGTATCAAACAGCACTCCACCGTAGACGACCGCCAGCAAAATCGAGAGCGCGATTCCGGCCGTACCGGCTCTCAGGTCGGAAATACGAGTTTCGCGAACGCGAGCGAAGCGGAAGGCCACGACCATCGCCCAAATCAGCGCGAAGGCTGCAAATACCGGCTCGTCGAGCAGCATGAGGTAAGCGCCGAGCACGGACGTCGCTACAAGTCCTACGACGGGGCGTGCGCCACCCGCGACCAGCCGCTCGACCAGCATCAGCAAAAGTGCATACGACATGGAAAATGCTGGATTGAAGATGTTGGGCGGACTCGCCTCCACCGGCGCCATCCACGGCACTCCGGCCCCAGGAAAGTAGACATCCAGAAGCGAGGCTCGAATGCCTGCCTGAGGCAGTCCGCCGGGCACCGCGGCCAGCAAAGTCCACGGCTGATCTCCGACCAGCACCAAAGTCCACGCCCCGGCGCTGAGCATCAGCGGCACGGTCAGGATCAAGGACCACAGCGATCGATTGCGGGCAACCAGACACCCGATTATCAGAAAGAGAGCCGTAACCGAGAAGGCGCCCAGCAGCTCGGTTACGAGAACGTAGCCCAAGCCCGTTCCGGCTTCGAGCGCGCCGATTATGAGATCGGGACCATAGTGGTAGAACGCCGGCTCGTTTGGATTCCATGGGAACGCCGGGGGGAAGTTCCCGGCCATCATCGACGCTGTCAGGGGTACGTGCACGCCGATGTCGGGGACCCACAGTAGTTGACGAGC
>JAPOVO010000078.1 GCA_026708165.1 Chloroflexota bacterium
ATCTGGCTTCCGGTGGGGCGCTTGTCTGAAATCCACGCATAAAGTCGGTGGATTTTACTTGTACCGGTGTTGCCCCATCGAGATTGCGTCGTTGTGCTTCCTACCAAGGCCGACTGACTGCGGCGGGTTACCGTCGTTAGGCATCAAACTGCATAATGGTGTGAGAAAGCGCTCTTCGCGGGAGTATTGGATGGCTAAAAACAGGTCCGGGGCAGCGAGCGATGGGTCGTATTACGCTCGCGGTGCGGGTAGAAAATCGATCTCGAGCCTGAGTGTCGTTAGGCTGCTTTTTCTGCCTTACCTTGATCCCGGAAGCGGCAGCTTTCTGATACAGATCCTGATCGCAGCGGTGCTGGGCGGAGTTGTTTCGGTGGGGCTGTGGTTCCGGAGGATTCTCGGGATCTTTCGGCGTTCGTCGGGTGAAGGAGGCGCCGTGGCGAGCCTTGAGGACGTGGAATCGACCGAGGCTGATCGCAGATCCGTGGATGGGCCGGGTGACGACAGGGATCGATGAAGGGATAGCCGGATCGTTTCGCGATCCGGCGGGATTCGTCTTCCGGCGGGATGGGGTCGTATACCGTCACGTAGCCCGATCATATGGGCCGGTCTATGACCACCTCATGGTGTCCGGCCTCTATGACAGCCTTGTGCGGGATGGTTTGCTGTTGCCTCATGAGGAGGTTCCCGCAGGGCTGGAGGACGAGCAGGCTCACAGGATTCTGAAACCGGCTCAAGTACCGTTCATCTCCTACCCGTATGAGTGGTGCTTTAGCCAGCTGAGAGACTCGGCTCTGGTCACGCTGGATATCCAGATTCGGGCTGTCGAGTTCGGGATGTCGCTCAAGGATGCCAGCGCCTACAACATTCAGCTCCACGGCGGCCGCCCCGTTCTGGTGGACACTCTATCGTTCGAGGAATACGAAGAGGGTTTTCCGTGGGTGGCGTACAAGCAGTTTTGCCAGCATTTCCTGGCGCCATTGGCTCTGATGGCGCTTCGGGACGTAACCCTGGGCCGCTTACTTGAGGTGCATCTTGACGGAATACCGCTGGCGCTGGCGGCTCGCCTATTGCCGCTGCGAAGCCGCTTGCGGCCCGGCCTTGCGATGCATCTGTTCTCACACGCCAAATTGCAGGTCCGCCAGGCGGGCAAAGCAAGCACGCGCAAGGACTTTCGAGGACGGATGAGCCGTAAAGGGCTGCTTACCATCCTGAACAATCTGAGATCGACAGTGAGTAGTCTCAGCTGGGATCCCGAGGTGAGCGAGTGGTCAGACTATTACCAGGGCGAGAGCTACGACGACGCCGGATTCGATAGCAAGAAGGGGCTTGTAGCCGAGTATCTTCGCAGCGTTGGCCCCGTGGAGGCTTGGGATATCGGAACCAATACCGGTGAATTCACCCGGATCGCGGCTGAACAGGGTGTGCGCGTGATATCGATCGATAGCGATCCGGGAGCCATCGAAATCAGCTATCGGGAGGTCGCCCGCAGTCGAGATGCCACGGTGTATCCAATAGTTGCCGACGTTTCGAATCCTAGTCCCGCCAGTGGATGGGCCAATACGGAGCGCATGTCGCTCCTGGATCGAGGGCCGACGGATGCGGTAATCGCGCTGGCCCTGGTCCATCATCTGGCTATAACCAACAACGTGCCCCTCAGCAGGCTCGCCGAGTTCTTCGCATCGCTGGGCAAGTCGTTGATCATCGAGTATGTTCCACGTGCTGACCCCAAAGTCGAGCGTCTGCTGGCCCTGAGGAACCATCCTTTCCCAGGTTTTAACCGGGACGGCTTCGAAAAGGCATTTGGCCGATACTTCTCTATTGAACGAGCCGCCCCAATCACAAATTCCGGTCGCAGGCTCTATCTGATGACGAGGCTGAGTTCCGCTTCGCGCCAATAGCCGGTGCCGGGTGGCGACGCCTCCCCTGCAACATCGTGTGCGCCCCGGTTACGACAAGCCCCGAGGGACTGCGCTGCTAGTCGTGTGTCGTCGTCTTCCCGCCGTAGCGCGGCAGCCAATAGGAGCGGTAGAGATCATCGCACTCGACTGAGCAAAACGAGTGACCGTCGGCGCTTTTCCAGACGTCGCGAGGGATCATCTGGCCGCACATCTCGCAATTGACGACCCTGGGGTCCCACCAGCTTCGGTTCAGCTGTTCCCAGCGTCCCTCGTGGGCCTGACGCTCGCCGCGATCGTCCATTGAACTGCTGGTCACGAGGTTTCACCCTCCGGGCGCGATGCGGTGCGATGCGCCTCGGTTTTGTCGTCGTTGAGCACGGACTCGCCGTTGGAACTCTCGATTTCGACTCCGTAAAGATCGCGGGCCGCTTCGACCGACACGTATCCGTCCAGAACGTCTTCGAGCACCAGCTCGGCCGGACGGTCGGTCGGACGCCCGAATCCGCCTCCGCCGGAGCTGCAAAGCATCACGCGGTCGCCGCGCTTCAACTTGATGTTGGCGATGCGGGAGTTGCTCTTGGTGCCATAGGCCTCGCGGAATGTCCTGTACTCGTCGTCGCCCACGCGTCTTACGAGCAGCGATGAAGTTGCCGCGTCTCCGCCCCCGAACAGCCCCCACGGCGGACTGACCATCCTGTCATACAGTGCCGAGACGTTTATCTCCGGTGCGCGGACCTCCAGCACGCGTTCGCTGCCCAATCCGCCGCGATGCTCGCCCGGGCCGCCGGAATCGTTGCGCAGCCGGTACGACCACTCGACGAAGGGATAACGGGTCTCGAATATCTCCACCGGCGTGGCGCGGCAGTTGCCGTTGGGAACGCACAGATTGTCGTTTCCGTCGGCGTGCGACCGTCCTCCCCAGCCAACGCCGTCGAAGTGATAGTGCGCGTAAAAGCGGCCGGTGTTCGGATGTACGCCGCCGAACAGGAAGTTGCACGAGGTGCCGCCGGTGGCTGCGGCAACGCGGTCCGGGACGGCCTTCGACATCGCGCCGAGGACGATCTCCCACAATCGGGGATGCGTCTCGGTATTCCCGCCCACCGACGGTCCCGGCTCCATGACGTTTGTGATCGTTCCCGGCGGCGCAATGACGGTGATGGGCCGGTAGGAGCCTTCGTTATGAGGAATGTCGTCGTCGACGAGATTGAATATGGCGTTGTACACGCCGGAGGCCGTGACTCCATAGGTGCAGTTCAGGACGTGAGGTCCCTGGGGGTCGCTTCCGGTGAAGTCGGCGATGATGCTGCCGTCGTCGACTACCACTCTCAGCCGCACCCAATCTTTCATGGGCGGATCGCTGGCGTCCTCCATGTGGTCTTCGAAGGTATATTCGCCGTCGGGAATGGTGCGCAGCTCCTCCCGCATCCAGCGCTCGGCGTAGTCCTGAAGCTGGGCGCTGATCGTGGTAATCCGCTCCATGCCGTAGGCGTCGAGCAGCTCGTGGACGCGCTTTTCGGCGATGTCCAGCGACGCGAGCATGGCATGCAGGTCTCCCCACGAGTACCGCGGCGCGCGATGGTTCGCCATGACGATGCGCCATATATCGTGGTTGTACTCGCCTTCTCGCATCAGCCAGACTGGCGGGAGTCTCAGACCCTACTGAAAGACCTCGGTCGCGGTGGCGGCGAATCCGCCGACGGCCATTCCCACGATCTCTCCCATGTGGGCGATGTTGGCCACGTAAC
>JAPOVO010000310.1:0-1812 GCA_026708165.1 Chloroflexota bacterium
AGACGGGTGCAGCTTGCGGTACGCGGCGAGCAGTTGACCGTCCGGTGCGCACAACAGGGCGGAGTTGAAGAACCCCCCACCGTCGCGCTCGATGATCCCGCACACGAGGTACACGGAATTCTCGCGAGCGATATCGCAAAGGCGAGCCGAGGTCGCTCCGGGTATGGTCTCGGCCAGCTCGGCGATGCGCTCGTCCAGCAGGTATCCGGTGGTCGCAAGCTCCGGCACAATCACGAGCGTCGCGCCGCGATCCGCCGCCCGCCTGGATGATGCTTCGATTACCTTCAGATTGGACTGGACGTCCCCCGACTTCGGCTGCATCTGCACAACCGCGGTTCCGAATGGATTTCCTGACATGTTCGCGTTCAGTCCTGTTTTCGAGAATCCGGCATGAGTATAGATAGTCTGGTGATCAGCCTACAGGCTAATGGAGCGCTCGAGCTATGTTTACCTGAGTCCTCGGAACGCTCGCCCCTCTAACGCCCGGTCAATCCTGAGAGCGCGATGCCTCGGATGAAATACCGCTGCGCCGAGAAGAACAAGATCAGCACCGGCAGCAGCATCACCACCGCCGCCGCCATCATCAGGTTCCAACGCGCGCCCGACCCGGTTTGGGATTCGGCGGACATGAAGTACCGCAGCCCCAGCGCCAACGTACGCCACGTCTCCGAGTGCAGGAATATGAGCGGGTGGAGGAAGTCGTTCCAGTGGTGGATGAACGAGAAGATCGTCGTAGCCGCGAGGGCCGGCCTGGCCAATGGCAGAAGGATCTGCCAGTAGATACGCAGGTATGAAGCGCCGTCAACCAAGGCGGCTTCGTCCAATTCGAGCGGCAACTGGAGCATGAACTGCCGCATCAGGAAAACGTAGAACGCCCCGCCGAAAGCGCCTCCGCCAAACCACCAGGGGACGATCAATGGCATGGGAGTGTTGATCCAGGCCAGATGGCGGAACAAGATAAAGGTTGGAACGAGGACGACTATGCTCGGCAGCATCAACGTCGCGACCAGGATTCCAAACAACAGGTTACGTCCAAAGAATTGCAAGCGGGCGAATCCGAAGGCCACCAGCGAGCAGGAGAGCAGGGTCCCGACCGTCGCCAGTATCGCCACCAGGAAGCTGTTTATCGTGTACAGGTGGATGCTCGACTCGCCCCATACGTCGAGGTAGTTGGTCCATACGATTGGCACCGGTATCCATTCGGGAGGATGGATGAACTCGCGCCCATAGGCCTTGAGCGAGGTCGAGATCATCCAGAACATCGGCAGCGAGGAAATAGCCCCGACAAATATCAGCGCCGCATAAGCCAGGGTCGTAGTCAACCAGCCGCGCAGGCGGTATGCGGCCGAGCGGCGCACCGTGGTCGTCACCAGCTCGGAGCTTGCGCGAACGGTCACGCTATCGCCCTCTCGTAATAGGCCCAGCCGCGACTAGCCATGAGACTGTTTCCATGAATGATGAGGTCGTTGTCGGCGCCGGCGGGGTTATGCGAGCGGGTGGCATCGGGAAGGAGCGGACGGTAGGGGACCGTCAGGTGGTGCGCGTAGATGTACTGCTTGCCTTTGAAATCAAGCGTGGGCAAACCGAAGCCCTCCTGCTCCGTTCAGTCCAATCGATAAATGAAGTTAGCACAGACGTCTCGCCGCTCCGGACATCTGGAATCCGCTTCCGTTGCGAGTGCGGACAGGCCCTTCGACTTCGCTCAGGACAGGCTTTGCCGAAGAGCGAACAGACATGGCCCTTTTACGACGCCCGGACAGGTGACGTTCGTACAGTGGTGGGGATTGAATGAGCTGTTCAACCCGGCCGTCG
>JAPOVO010000310.1:1822-3620 GCA_026708165.1 Chloroflexota bacterium
GTCGGCTCAAAAGGGGGAGATTTTCGACGGTTCGGGGCGGGCGTCGCGGCGACGCCGTATTGGGGCGTTCGGCTGGAGCCGGAATCTATTGCATTTCCCAACTTTAGGAGAAATTACTCTGTGAGCCAGTGTAAAAACAAGGGGGGACTTGACGATGGCGAAACGTAGTGTAAGGGAATTATATACGTGTGCACACCAGCGGGAGACCGAACTAGCCTGACTTGGCCTCTTCCCGCGCCTTCAGATAGCGCCATTCGGACTTTGGCGGCGCTTTCAAAATCGCGTCGGCTATCTCTTCCGGCGTAGCGTCGATGCGCTCCGGCATGGGGTGGACGCGAGGCCGCCCGCGTGGTCGCTTGGGCTTGTCCTCAGACTTCGGCATATCTTCCCCCTTAGCTCAGTTGCAGCTTCACGCGCAGGTACTCCATGCCCCTATCGCCCTTGATGCGATTGCACGAGCTACACAGCAGCTGGAGATTTACCAGGTGATCTGTACCGCCCTTACTTCGCGGGATGATGTGGTCGACTTCCAAATGGCGGGCCTCGAAGTGATGGCCGCAACCTCCACAGTTGCCCGATTGTTCACCGTAAAGAGCCTTGCGGTTGGCGGGCGCATTGTAGCGCGGGATGTTGCCCAGGTCCGTCCGCAGTGGAACGTCGTCGCGGATGGTGACGTAGCGGTGGTGGAACATGGGGCCGATACCGAGCGGCGGCTGCTCTTGAAGCCGCCGGTTCACCAGTTCGGCGGCCTTTGCCGAGATATCGATGCCGCCCCACTGGCGGTCCAGAATATCTGCCGCCACGCAGGTTGTCGCACAACCGCAGAACGGGTCGAGGACTACGTCGCCCTCGTTGCTGGATGCCTTGATGATGCGCTCTAACAGCTTCAACGGTTTCTGGGTCGGATAGCCGACGCGCTCTTTGGCCTGCGAATTGATCGGAGGAATATCTGTCCATATGTTGTGGACGGCCTGCCCGTCCAGTTCGTCGAGATACCGCTTCAGCCGTGGCGTTTTGCCACCCCGATAAATCCGCCCCTCCTGGTCAAGCTCCCGCATCCTCGCTTCGGCGAATCGCCATGGCTTTGTCAGGCCGTGAAACTCATAGATGGGTCCGCGCCCGCCAGGAGGATTGAGATTGTCCAGCGCAAATCGCCTTCCGTTCTTATCACGGTGATTGAACTTCGTTTTGACGTATTCCTGCGAGAACGGAGTACGTTGTTGGTTAAAGGTATAGCGGTCTGACTTGGAGTAGAAGAAGACCGTATCGCTCACACGCCCAAACCGTTTCGCGTCGGCATGGAAGTTAAACCGCTTCCAAATCACTTCGTTCTTGAAACTTCCTACACCGTAAATCGAGTCCATCAGCATCTTCAGGTAGTGGGACATGGTGGGGTCGCAGTGAAGATAGATGCTGCCCGTCGGCTTGAGCACGCGCCGCATCTCCAACACCCGCGCCGCCATGTAGACCAGATAGGACTTGTCGCTGTCCGTCATGGCGGCGAGTAACACGCGGTGCAAAGCCGGATGCTTAGCCTCTATGACGTTCACCCACTCGGCGTCCACGTCGGAGAGCGTCCACGTATCCTTGAACGCGGCGCCGGCGGCTTGGGAGCCGATGGGAGCGGCGTAGTTGGCGTTGGAGTTAAACGGCGGGTCCAGGTAAATGAGGTCTACCGTCTCCGAGTTCATGCCCCGCAGGACATAGAGGCAGTCACCCGTCCATATAGTCCGGTTTGCGAAATTGGGTAAAGTCAAGGTAACGGGATTGAGCCGTCGTCAAGACCGTCAAGAAGGAA
>JAPOVO010000146.1 GCA_026708165.1 Chloroflexota bacterium
GGCGCGCCAACGCCGCCGGCGTGACTGCCGCGGTCGTGGTCGGATACGACCTGCCTTCAAGCCGCCGCGCAATCGAGCTTGCCGAAAACTGCCACGGCCTGGTTGCGGCCGTCGGAATCCACCCACACAACTCCGACGAGACGACTGAGGACGCTCTGACTGAGCTTTCGCGGCTGGCCCAAAATCCGGCCGTCGTCGCAATCGGCGAAACCGGACTGGACTTCTATCGCAACCTCCAGCCGCAAGCGGTCCAGGAGCGTTCGTTCCGCCTGCATCTTGAACTGGCGTCCGACAGCGGACTCCCGGTCATAGTCCACGTCAGGGACGCCTTTTGCGAGGCCGCGCGGGGCTTGCGAGACTATCAGGGAGAGGGCGTCATTCACTGTTACACTGGGGGGCCATCGGAACTTGCGGGTTTTCTGGAGAGGGGCTTGCACATTTCCTTCTCGGGCGTCATAACGTACAAGTCCGGGCAGCAGGTCCGCGAAGCCGCGAAGATAGTGCCGGCAGACCGCATCCTGGTCGAAACTGACTGTCCCTACTTGTCGCCTGGACCGGAGCGGCCTAAGCGAAACGAGCCGGCCTACGTCGTCCGGGTCGTAGAGCGAATGGCCGAGGTCCGCGGTGAAACGATTTACCAAACCGCGAGTAAGACCTATCGCAACGCATCAAGGCTGTTCCGTCTGGACGACCTGTCGTGAAATCGACCAGGCACGCGCCTAAGCTCGCCGAGATTCTTTCGCACGTCCAGGACTCCATGTCCAGAGTTGACGCGCGCCTGTCCAACATATCGGCCCCCGAAAGTGGCAGCACCCTTGGCGCGGTGTTGAAATTCTCGCTCGGCGACACCGGAAAACGCATAAGACCGGCCATTGTCTTGTTGTCTTCCGCCGCATTTGGGAGATCCGACGACGACGCAATCGGACTGGCCGCCGCCACCGAGTGCTTGCACTCGGCCACCCTCGTGCACGACGACATCGTCGATGGCGCCGATTCAAGGCGGGGCGGCAAGGCCGTTCACGTCATGTGGTCCCAGGCCGCCGCGGTCCTGAGCGGCGATTTCCTCTTCGCCGCCGCCGCCGACCTCGTCGCTTCGCTGGAGCGTCCTCGAATCGTGCGAATGTTCGCCGACACCATCATGAAAATGTGTCGCAGTGAGTTTGACGCCCCGAGCTTTCGCGCCGGTTCGGATGGAATGCTGGAAGACTATCTGCTGAAAATCGAAGGCAAGACCGCGTCCCTATTCGCCCTGTGCTGCGAGGCGTCGGCAGAGCTTGCCGACGCGGGCGAGCCTGCCCTTGCTGCCATGCGTGGCTATGGCACGAACCTGGGCCTCGCCTTTCAAATCACGGATGACGTGCTCGACGTTATGGGCGACGAAACCGACACCGGTAAGCCCGTCGGCAATGATTTGCGTCAAGGCGTCCTCACGCTCCCTGCAATCCACTTTCTTAACGACCGTCGAGCCGACGGGAGCGTCATCCGGCGGGTCTTCGATCAGCCGGCGGGGTCGGACCGCGAACTCAGACGTGCGATCTGGGAAATCCGTGAGTCGGGCGCAATCGAGCACGCTATGGCCGACGCGGAATCGTACGCCGAAAAGGCCAGGGAGTTCCTCGCCCCGCTCCCCGCCGGCAGAAACCGTGCTGCGCTGGAAGACCTCACGCATTACGTCATCAATAGACTCTCCTAATACTCCCGCCAACGACCGGGTTGACGTCAGGTCGATGTTCGACGCAATCGTCCCGACCTACGATCTCCTCAACCGCATCATCAGCCTCGGTATGGACGGAGGCTGGCGCAAGCAGGCCCTTGAGGTTTGTTTGCGCGACTCTCCCATGAGCGTCATCGACCTCGGAACCGGTACCGGCGACCTCGCCCTGATGCTCGAAAGGACCGCTCCGCCGGACCTCCACGTCATAGGCGCCGACTTCTCGGTCTCGATGTTGCGTTCGGCCAGTTGTCGGTCCAGACGGCAGGGTGCGTCCTTCCATCTCACCGCCGCCGACGCCGCCAATCTGCCGTTCGACCGCGATTCCGTCGATGCCATAGTCACCGCCTTCACCCTGCGAAACGTTCCTGACCTTGGTGGCGCGCTCAGATCGGCCGCCAGAGTCCTGAAGCCGCGAGGGCGGCTCGTAATTCTCGATATGACACCGGTCGGCTGGGGTCCGCTGGCGCGTGCGTTCCGGTTCTACTTCCATGCCATCGTTCCATTGATCGGCAGGCTCATAAGCCGCCATCCATTTGCGTACACATACCTTCCGCGTTCGGTGGACAGTTTTCCGGCTGCGCCCGAGCTGGCCAACATGATTTCTCAGTCAGGATTTGAGAACGTGACCTACTCCAAGCTCGGGATGGGTAGCATCGCCCTGCATACGGGAACCAAGCGTGCATAGGAGCCTGGAGTGGCCGCGCTAACGGAAAACTCCCGCGTGCGCGAAGTTCGCTCGCCGGACGAATGGAACTCGCTTCAAGCCAAGCGAAACCACCCTAGTTTTTTGCAGTCCTGGCAATGGGGCGAGCTAAAGCGCGGGTTCGGTTGGACTCCCATTCGACTGGCCGTTTCGAGTCCGGATGGCGATTGTGGCGGCGGCCTGCAGGTGCTCCTCAAGACGAGGCGAATCCTCCCATTTCTGCCGCCCGTCGGGATCGCCTACATGCCCCGCGGTCCGTTTGGCGAAGCGACGCAACGGCAGTCCCGCGAGCTGATCGACGCGGCCGTCGAACGAGCGCGCCGCGCTGGGGCATCCTTCATCAGGGCCGAGCCTGCGGCCGAGTGTTCACCGGCGGCGCTCGCGGCGATGCGGGAGGCCGGATTCAAGCCCGCGCCGCAATACGTCCAGATTCGATCGACGGGTTACGTTGCGCTCGACCGCTCGGAGGACGAGATCCTCGCGAGCTTCAAGCCAAAGACCCGCTACAACGTAAGACTGGCGACGCGGCGGGGAGTCGATATTCGCGTTGCGGACAAAGAGGCGGACCTCGACTCGTTCTACCGGCTCACAGTTGTCACGGGCGAAAGAGACGGTTTCGCCGTTCACGGTCCGGCTTACTACCAGGCTGTCTGGGATGAGTTGGGAGAATCCCGGCGTCTGTTCATCGCCAGCGTCAACGGCGAAGACGTCGGCGCCCTCTTCGCCGTGATCTGCGGAGACATGGCCACCTACCTCTACGGCGCGTCGTCGAACCGCTACCGCAACACCATGTCGAGCTACCTGCTTCAGTGGGAAGCGATGCTCTGGGCAAAGCAGAGCGGCTGCGCGACATACGACTTCTGGGGTATGGCCGATCCGGAAACCGAAAACGATCCGATGGCCGGTGTCCACAGATTCAAGCAGGGATTCAGGCCGCGCCTCGTTCAGCACGCCGGCACGCTGGACCTCCCGCTCCGACCTCTAACGTATCTGGCCATAACCCGCATCGGCCTGCCCATGCGGACTCAACTGCAAGCACTCCTTTCCCGACGCCGCGGACCTGCCTCCGCCGTATAGCCGTGCTCCTTTCGTCCCTCATCGCCGACCTGCCTGATGCCGACTTGCGCGGCGGCGACTGCGAGATAAGCGGAATCGCCTTCGACTCGCGCCTGATCCGATCGGGTTGGCTGTTCGT
>JAPOVO010000072.1 GCA_026708165.1 Chloroflexota bacterium
CGCTGGCCGCCTGATCTGATGGAGGCATTGCCAAACGGGGAAGCGTCCATATAGGGCACAGCCGAGGCCGGCCGCTACCGAGCGGAGGATGTCACCGAAGGTCCTGCGCCACGCGGCGCCGGCCAGCCGCACCCGCTCGGGTTCGATCTGCCAGCAGTCGCGGACGGATCGGTCGACGAGCGTCTTCGTTCCCTTGCCGTACGGCGCCCGCTCGGCCGCCCGGATCAGGGCTCGAATCTGCGCCTCCGGAACGGGAAACGCCAGGGCGCCCGCGCCTTCGACCTCCAGGCGCGGCATGGGCGCGAACAGCCGGCCGTGGACGCAGAAGTCGCCCGGCCGGTCGACGGACCGCAGCAGCTTCTCGATCGCGTCCTCGATGCGTTCCTGCTCCAAGTGCCCGTCCTCCGAAGGCCCTCACGTTGCCACAGGGCGGTGGCCGACGTTTCCGCACTGCAACTCCGCCGCCGCAGAGCGTCGCTTCCGCCGTCGTCCCGCTCCTCGAGAAGACGATCCAGCGTCGTGATCGGCGGTGAGACCGGAGCCGGTCAGGAACCGGGCGCCACCGGCGGGGCCACCCAGTCCTTTCGCTCGGCGCTCCCGCTCAGGTTGTCAGCGAAAATGGGCACCGTTCCCGGCCCGCCGGCACCCGCTCTCCCCAACCTTCCTGTCACCCGCTCCATGACCAGCACGGATCTCGCCAGCCCCGGCCCAGCCTCCTACCCCCCGCCCGTCCGGTGCGAACCCTCCCGCCAAACGAATCGGGTGCGTCAAGCATGCCCCGCAACGGTCTCCACGCGCGACATCCGCCCCGGCCCAACATCGCGTTCCCGCAGGCGCCCGCCGGTCAGCAGCCAAACCTCGTCCAGCCTCCGGACCAAGCGCCCTCCCCATCCTCCAGCGGTTGAACAAGCCCCAGCCATTCCTCGAACCGTCCGCCAATCGTCACACGGACCCAACCCTCTCGGCAGCCCGGCATTTCCTCGTTCGATCCCCGCAGGGCGAATTCTCGCGCGCCACTTGCGCGCTATACTCGCGCGTATCGGTACAACCCCTTGATGTGTTGATTAACGTACTGCCCATGTGACCCCGCATCCATCAATTCGTTGGCCACCTGACCCGGTACCGAGAAATACTGGTACACGCGCCCGTTCCGGAATTGAACTTCCAGGGTCTGACTGCTCTCGTCATAGCCGATCTCGGCAATACTGCTCGAGTTCACCGGGATCCGTTTCATGGCTACTTCCCCTCTTCTCCATCCTCCCGCTCCTCGTCCGCAACTACTCGCGTTGAGTGCGGATCCTGCCTTCGCCACAATTCTACAACTTCGGTGTAGTCCGACGGATCTCTCCTCTGATTCCAGCCACCGGGTGTCTCGTACCCGTGCTCCTCACTCCCGGCGACCACGACCGCAGGATCTGCACTATCTGGCCGTCGGCGCGCACTAGGTCGTTCGATCAACGTCCGGATCGGCAAGTTCACTGACTCCCCAACAACAATCGCTTCTCCCGTCCTCAAGACCGGCAGCATCGCGAAGATCCCTTCAAGGCTGTCACTCGCTGACGTCCTCACGTGGCTTCGGTCTCTCTCGTTCGTGAGCCGCAACGCGAATATCGTTCCGCACTGGGAGAGAATCGTGGCATCGATCTCAGATGGCCTCTGACTCACCAACATAATGCCAATCCCATACTTGCGGCCCTCCTTCGCGATACGCTGAATCGCGCTCGACGCACTCCCTCGACGTCCATCGCCGAGATAAGTGTGCGCTTCCTCGAGCACGACAAGCAATGGCCGCTCCCGACCGCCCTCCGGGAGGTTCCGCGCCCAAAACAGCGCATCATAGACGATTCTCAACAACGTCCCTACCAACTCTGACTGAATGGCCGGTGACACACCCGACAGATCCAGAATCGTCACTGGTCTCTCGTCCCCCAACCAGCTCGCCAACAAGCAATCCAAGTCACTCTTAACCGTCCCGTTCAATTGCGGCAAATGCGGGCCCGGTCGAAAAAGAAACGCCAGTCTTGGATCCCGGAGCTTCGAACCCAAACCATCCACGGCTCGGCCAATATTCAAACGGGATGCACTCAAACGAATTTTCTCAGGATCATTCCTTACGTCCTTCACGGGTCGGAAGCGCGGCGGTCGACACTGCATCGCGTCACCCGGTTCAATAACGTTCCCTTCCTGGTCCTCTTGAAGCGCCCACGTTTGTCTGGACTGCGGTTGGCCCGGCACCGCAATATGAGTGGCGTGCATCTCACAGTGCAGGTCGAACCACAACCGATGCAAGCTGAAGGGCACTGGAGTGTCGACGTTCAGACCATCAAGCGTCACTCCGCTTCTCGGTGTCAACCTGAGAGACGCCCGCTTTAAATCTGTTATCCTGTCGACCACCGCGCCCCGATCCGAACCCTCTAAGTCCCCAAGTGTCAAGGGCAGCAACTCCTCCAAAGTCATAGCCCAGTACGGGATGTACAGCGGCTTCTCTCCCCTGGCCTCGTCGGGCGTGGTCCTGAAAATCGCCGCCCGGTCACTCAAGGCGTGTCCGTACTCTCCGTGGATGTCGATTATTAGAATCCTCGCCGACGGATATCGTTTGCTGTCTGATAGCGCTGCGAGGAGCCCTACGACGGTGGTGGACTTACCAGAGCCCGTCGTCCCCACGATAGCACTGTGTCTTGTAACCATCAAATCAATATCAACCAACGCCGGGATCGCCTCCGCGGCGGCCAAGTGTCCAACCTGAACATAGCGAGGGTCCCGCGGTCGCCTGTAGATCGTTCGAAGGTCGACGTCCGTTACAACATGAGCAGTATCGCCCACCGTTGGGTATTGGGATATACCGCGATCAAAACCCCGCCCCGGATACCCTTCCCCGACAAGCTGCACTGTCAACCACCGATTGCCGTGTGCGTTCTCTGCAGGCAGTCGCTCCGGCGCCGCGCTGGCGCCGACCTGCGAGATAGTTCCGTAGAGATTGGTAAACCCCAGGGGTATTCGTACGAACCCCCCACCTGCCCAACCCGATAGCTCTGGCCCTCAATGAAGCTCAGTCCTGACACCGTACTGTCAGCCAGCTGAACTCGGATGGTTGTCCCTGCCACGTCTTCGATCGTGCCAAGCAGTGTAGGATCCATAGTCACCAACTACTGGCCGCCGTCGATCGAGCTACCGTACGTTGTGACCTCTCGGAGAAAGGCGCCGAGCCTTTGGAAGTCCCCAAGCAGGAAACCGCAGGAGCGTGAAGTCTGCGAGTCGCCGTCAGTCCCGTGCCTATCGTCAGCGGGATTCTCATCACCTGCGTCACCCTCGGCTAATTCGAATGCGGCTTCCAACGAAGTAAGATCTGTCGTGGGTCCAGTGGACCATTTGCCGCGCCTCCTTCGAATAATCGCTTCGTCCCTGGCAAGGACGCTCAGGTTCGCCTCCCGCATGGCGAGCTTCGCAGCGCTTTGGTAGTCAGACAGGAGACCGAACTGGAAGGCGAAGCACGCAGCACTTGGGTTTACTCTAACAGCCCGTGGAAAAAGTCGGGCCTGGGCTCGACGGATCGAGGCACCTTCTCTACA
>JAPOVO010000423.1 GCA_026708165.1 Chloroflexota bacterium
CGCCGTCACCATGGACGACCTGGCGCGCTATTGGACGGCGGCCGACTTTCTTCAGAACGGGATTGGCTATCCCGTATGGTGGGGTGCTCAAGGAACCGCGCAGGCGGGGCCTGGAGAGCCGTGGGTCGATCCCCCCGCCTTTTCGCTGATGATCCTCGGCGGATTTGCCGCCGTCGGGCACTATTTCCATAGCGCCCATATTCCAATCTTCATTGCGAACCTGTTTCTTCCGGCTGCCATCTATCTAGCAGCCCGAGCGGTTTCGGTAAGCCGGTCGCTTGCATTCATTGCCGGCTCGTTGACCGTGTTGTTTCCGCCAATTCAAATACATACTCTTGGGGCCTCGGAGCCTGACGCTGTTTTCGTCCTTGAGCTTGCACTCGCCGTCCTCTTTTTTGCCCGGGCTTGCCGGATTGATGCCGGACTCGGGGACAAGCTCGCGCTTGGCGTAATCGCGGGGTTGATGGCGCTCACTCGGCCGGAGGGTTTGATCTACGCGGGGGCCTTCACGCTCGCGGTGCCGGTTATGCGCAGGCGGCAGGGAGACTGGTTGCCTGTAGCTATTGCGGCCGGCGCCGCTGCCTCGTTCGCGCTTTTCGTGGCGTTGGCCACCGACGCAATTTGGCCCGCGCGATCGTCGGGTCTGTCCCTGGGCAATATCGCTCTAAATCTGGATTCGCTCTTGGGGAGCGCGTGGCCGTATTACGCCCGAGTTCTTCTAATCGACGACTTCCGCGCAGTCTTGCTTGTAGCCGTGTTCGCGATTGCCGTGGTCCTGGGCGTCGGGCGTCTGGCCGTCTCAAATCGCGCCATGTTGATCGTACCCGCAGCGTTGGCGGTCAACCTCCTGGCCGCTCTGGCCCTAAGTCCGCTTGCGTTGCGTTCCTACGAACCGACCGAATATTTCAGGCATCTGTCGTACGGCCTGCCCCTACTGGCGCTGCTTTCCGCCGTGGGAGCTGACTGGGTAGTTCGCCAGTTCAAGGGGCGCTGGGAGGTTGCGAAGATCGTTCTGTGGATCGCCGCCCTTGCGTTGATCTTCGGCGAGCTATACCTGCTGGCGACTCCGGAGGAGTTCTATCACGGAAATACCGCCGGAAGCCTTCTACGCGGCGGCGACATATACGTTCAGGCGCTCGATCTGGTTCGGTATCCCATCGAGCTCCCATGCGACGTATGCGATCCCGTGCTTGGGGGAGGATTCAGGGGATTCAGGGAGCGGCTCTTCGACCACTACGGCGTCTACGACATGCACAGCAACACGGTTGGCATTAGCTATCAGGTGATCTCCGCCGTGTTCGTTTTCATCGGGGCGGTGGCCGTGGCGGCTCCAGGGCGACTGCTCAAACGCCGGGCCAACGCTCCGTTGGGAAATCCGCGCGAGGCAAACTCGGCGTCTTGATTGCGCGCCAGGTCTATCCGGCGTAGCTCATCCCCGTGTCGCGCAGGGTAGTCGCCGTACCATCACCCTTTCCGCCGGCCACGACTTCCCCAAAGTACACGACATGATCTCCGGGCTCGATCTGATCGACGACCCGGCACTCAATCCACGCCGTCGCGGCATCCAGAATCGGCGTACCGGTCCCGTGATAAGAAACCGGCTCACCTTCCAGTCGTCCTTCGCCGCTCGATGACTTTCGCGTGAACTTGAGCGAGAGGTCCTTGGACCCTTCGGGCAGAATCGAGATCGAGAAGACCTTGGTAGCGTCGATATTTGCGCGAGTGTGAGCGCCCGACTGCACGGCCACGGCAAATACTCGCGGCTCGAACGAGACCTGGCTCATCCAGTTGGCTGTCATGCCATTCGGCTCGCCGTCTTCGGACTTCGAGCCAACGACCGCCAGGCCATACACGACATCCAGCAATGCGTCGGATACGGGATCTTGATCTGTCACCGGTGTTGACCTCCCGATACGTTGTGAAACGTCCTATCCGTCAATTCTATGTTGGCCGTGTAGACGGTCGCGGTGCGGGTTGCTGTCAGCCTGTCGCGGTGCTCGCGGGGAGATGGGTCGATCCCATCAGGTGACGGTCGATGCTGCTCGCCGCGTCGCGGCCCTGCGCTATCGCCCAGACGACCAGCGACGCGCCTCGTATCATGTCGCCCGCCGCGAAAACTCCCGGCACGCTCGTCTGCATGTTCCTATCCACAGCCACGTTGCCGCGGGGGTCGAGGTCTACTCCAAGCTCGGCCAGCATTCCACGCGGCTCCGGCGAAACAAAACCCAGTGCGAGCAGGACCAGATCGACATCCATTTCGAACTCGGTCCCGGGAATTTCCTCCATCGAAGGTCTTACCGCGCCGTTGGGAGAGCTCCATTCCAGTCTGACTGCATGGAGGCGCTCGACTTTCCCGCCATTGCCCGAGAATCGCTTCGTGAGGATGCTGTAATCTCGAATCCCGCCCTCTTCGTGGGCGCCCGACGTTCTCATCACGAGCGGCCATTCGGGCCACGGGTTGTCCCAAGCTCGCTCGTCTGGCGGCCTGGGCAGTAGCTCGAACTGATGTACCTGTTTCGCCCCCTGCCGGTGCGCGGTGCCCAGACAGTCGGCTCCGGTGTCGCCACCGCCCAGGATAACCACGTTCTTGCCCTCGGCGGTGATGCGCCTCCCGGCGGTGAACTCTTCCCCTGCGAGTAGCTTGTTTTGCTGAGTCAGGTATTCCATAGCGAGGTGGACGCCGTCCAGGTCGCGGCCCGGAATGGGCAGTTCGCGGGCCAGCGTCGCTCCGCCCGTCAGTAGTAGAACGTCGAAACTGTCTCGCAGGCTGTTGGCGGAGACATCGACTCCCACGTTTACGCCGGTCTTGAATCTAATTCCTTCTTCACGAAGCAGATCGATGCGCCGTTGAACGATTCGCTTCTCGAGCTTGAACTCGGGAATCCCTAGAGTGAGCAATCCTCCGATATAGTCGTCGCGTTCGAACACGGTCACCAGGTGGCCCGCGCGATTCAACTGCTGGGCTGCGGCCAGTCCGGCAGGCCCCGAACCGACGACGGCTATCTCGAAGCCGGTCCGCGTCTCCGGCGGTTGGGGATTGATCCAGCCTTCGGCAAAACCACGCTCCACGATCTCTTTCTCGATGTACTCGATGGTGACGGGCAGCTCATTGATGGCTAGAACGCAGGATGCCTCGCAGGGCGCCGGGCAAATCCTGCCGGTGAACTCCGGGAAATTGTTAGTGGCGTGAAGGGCGTCTAGCGCCTTGCGCCAGTTCCCCGTGTATACCAGGTGGTTCCACTCGGGAATCAGATTCCCCAAGGGGCACCCGGTGTGGCAGAAAGGCACTCCGCACGCCATGCAGCGAGCCGCCTGGTCGCGGCTGTGGTCCTCCGGCCAGGGCTCGTAAATCTCTTTCCAGTCGTCTACTCGTTCGGAGATCAGACGCTGGGGCGGAGGTTTCCTTGTGGTTTCCAGAAACCCGCTGGCTTTACCCGTTGTAGATCATCTCCCTGCAGTCGCCACGGCCTGGTCCGGTCGTGCGCCTCGCTCCTTCACCAATCGTTTGTAGTCTCGTGGCATCACTTTAACGAATATGGCAAGCGTTCCGGGCCAGC
>JAPOVO010000129.1 GCA_026708165.1 Chloroflexota bacterium
CCTGGGACGGTGACCTCACCTACTTCAACAAGGAGCTGTTTGACGCGGCCGGCGTGGAGTATCCAGCCGCCGACGGCAACTGGACCTACGAAGACATGATTGAGAAGGCCCTGCAGCTCAACCAGTTCGACGGGGACCGGCAGACCCAGTGGGGCGCGATGAACGGGTTCGTCGCTGGATTTGACTGGCCCTTCGGCGCCGGACACTACAAGTTCGACGAAGACCAGTTCTACAACGAGTGCATCACCTACAAAGAGGGTTACACCAACGCGATGCAGCTCGTGCACGACTTCGTCTACGAGTACTCCATCTGGCCCAAGCCGGGCGCGGCCCCCAGTGGAAACATCTTCAAGGCCGGTCTAGTCGGAATGTGGGCGACGGGCGGATCGTGGAACATCCAGGGTCTTCAGGACTCTCCGCCTCCGTTCGCGTGGGACCTCACCATGCCGCCGCTCAACACGGAATCCGGTCGCCGGCCCAGTGGTGGTCAGGCCAACAACTTCGAGATGTTCACCGCCACCAAGTATCCGGACCAGGCCTGGGAGCTTATGCACGACCTGGCATTGACGGATCATGGACAGGCGACTCTGGGCGTGGCTCTGGAGACGCCGGCCAAGAAGGCCGCCGCCGAGGGTGCCTACGCCGAGCAGGTCCTGAGCGCCGCAGATAACGGACTGGTCACGCTGGAAGTCCTCGACAAGTGGACAAAGGCCTTCCAGAACGGTTACCTGCTGTGGGACGTCTATGTAGGCGAACTCATCCAGTTCACGGACCAGATGTTGTCGAACGACATCACGCCCGTCGAGATGGGGCAGATGTATGCCGACAGCATGAACGCCGCCATCGACGAGCAGCGCGCCAAGCGACCGTACTCGTAAGGAATTGGCTCGTACCGCAGATAACCTCTATCGGGTTGCGATAGCCGCGAAATGGCTACGGCGGAACTAGCGCCGAAGTCTGCTGTCTCGCGCAGCCGCCGCATGCGGCGGCTGCGCGAGAACGCCACCGGCTACCTCTTCATCGCGCCCTGGATCATTGGGCTGGTCGTATTCACCGGCGGCCCGATATTCGGCGGATTGGCTCTCAGTCTCTTCGACTGGGACACCCTCTCCGCCCCCGAGTTCATCGGATTCGATAACTTCACGCGCCTTCCAACCGACGAGCGGTTCGTGCGCTCGCTGCATCAGACTGCTTACTTCACGTTCGCGAGCGTGCCCCTCGGTCTCACCATCTCGTTCTTCCTGGCGCTCCTCGTAAACCAGAAGCTCAAGGGCGTCAATTTCTTCCGGACGGCGTACTTCCTGCCCGGCGTGTCGTCGGTCGTGGCGATCGCGCTGATCTGGGGCTGGCTGTACGACGGCCATACCGGTCTCGTCAACTTCCTGCTCGATTTGATTCCGGGGGTTACCCCGCCTCTCTGGCTCGTGGATACGCGATGGTCCATGCCGGCGGTCATCATCATGTCTGTCTGGCGCACCATGGGCTTCGACATGATCATCTTCCTGGCCGGGCTCCAAGCGATAGCCCCCGAGTACTACGAGTCGGCTCGAATCGACGGGGCAAACCGCTGGCAGCTTCTGCGGCACATCACGCTGCCGCTGATTCGGTTCCCCACCTTCTTCCTGGTCGTGGTCTCCATAATCGGCTCGTTCAAGGTCTTCGAGCAGACCCTGATACTGACCAACGGTGGCCCCGCCTTTTCAACCTACACGCTGGTTTTCTACATATATCGGCACGCCTTCCAACAGTTCAACATGGGTTACGCCTCGGCCATGGCCTTCACGCTATTTGCGATCACCTTCATCGTGACGATGTTCCAGTGGAGAATGCAGCGCCGCTGGGTCCACTATGACTGAGCAAGTCGGGACGTTCCCCTCCGACGAGCAACTGGGGCGAAGCCGGATCACCCACGGCTACGTGATCTTCCGGCGCATCCTTGGTAAGACCCTCGCGTACGCGGGGTTGTCGGCGGTGCTTGCCATAACGGCGATCCCGTTTCTGTGGATGGTATTCGGCGCGTTCAAGACCGAGATACAGCTCTTCGAATACCCGCCCAGCCTGTGGCCCAATCCTTGGAAGAACAACTTCCCCCTCCTCTTCCGGGCGATCCCCTTCGGGCACATGTTCTTCAATAGCTGGGAGATCAGCATACTGGCGACGCTCGGCGCGCTGGTCTCCAGCGCCATGGCCGCCTACGCATTCGCGCGGTTGAAGTTTTGGGGCCGCGACCAACTCTTCATCGTCATGCTGGCGACAATGATGGTGCCGGCCCAGGTAACAATGGTCCCCGTCTTCATCATCATGCACAGGCTCGGCTGGATCGACACCCACCTGCCTTTGATCGTCCCGAACTGGGTGGGCTGGGCGTTCGGCATCTTCCTGATGCGGCAGTTCTTCCTTCAGATTTCGAGCGAGATGGAGGACGCGGCCAAGATAGACGGAGCAAACGCGTTCCAGATTTTCATCAGAATCTTCGTGCCGCTCTCCAAGCCGGTGCTGGCGACGCTGGCGGTCTTCGCGTTTCTCTACACGTGGAACGACCTGCTCGGGCCGATCATCTATCTCACGACGCAGGAGAAGATGACTCTCACGGTCGGCATAGCCACGTTCAAGGGATTTCAGTACAACCGGTTCGACTTGTTCATGGCCGGCGCTCTCATAAGCGTCGTGCCGATCCTCATTATCTTCGTCATAGCGCAGAAGTACTTCGTCAGAGGGATAACGATAAGCGGCGGACTCAAGGGCTAGGGGCCAGGCAATGAGCGCTCCCGTCGCCACCGCCGGACAGGTTTCTCCATGACTGACCGGGTCGAGACGTACCCGGCCGGCGAGAGTTTCGGCCGAAGCCGCATTACCTACGGCTATGTGACATTCCGGAAAATCCTGGGAAAGACCCTTGCGTATGGCGGTCTGTGCGTCATACTCGCGGTCACGGCCGTCCCGTTTTTATGGATGGTCTTCGGCGCGTTCAAGACCGAGGCCCAGCTTTTCGAATACCCGCCCAGGCTGTTCCCCGATCCCTGGACGCTCGAAGCCTTTCCGGTGCTGTTCAAGGCGATCCCCTTCGGGCACATGTTCTTCAATAGCTGGAAGATCAGCATCCTCGGGACGCTCGGCGCGCTGGTCTCCAGCGCCATGGCCGCCTACGCGTTCGCGCGGTTGAAGTTCTGGGCGCGCGACCAGCTGTTCATCATCATGCTGGCTACGATGATGGTGCCCGCCCAGGTAACCATGATCCCGGTCTTCGTCATCATGTTCAGGCTTGGCTGGATCGACACACATTTGCCATTGATTGTCCCCAACTGGATGGGCTGGGCGTTCGGCATCTTCCTCATGCGGCAGTTCTTCCTGCAGATTTCGAGCGAGATGGAGGACGCCGCCAAGATCGACGGGGCGAACGCGATACAGATTTTCCTGAGGCTGTTCGTGCCGCTATCCAAGCCGGTGCTCGCAACGCTGGCGGTGTTTGCGTTTCTGTTTACGTGGAACGACCTGCTGGGGCCGATCATCTATCTGACGACGCAGGAGAAGATGACGCTCACGGTCGGCATAGCC
>JAPOVO010000505.1 GCA_026708165.1 Chloroflexota bacterium
CTTTTTTGCATCTTTGCTACGAACACTAGACGAACGTATTTTGGGCTGTTTGACTTGAAATGTGACAAGTCGAGCAGCGAAATCCGTTCAAGACAGGAGGGCAGAAATGACGGCAAACGACCTGACGATAGTGATACGGGCGAGGGACGAGGCGGCGAAGGCGCTGGCGTCGGTGCAGGGCCAACTGGGGCTAATCGTCGAGGCGGCGCAGGCGGCGAACGACGCGATGGCGCGGATCGCGGAGAACGCGGCCCCGGCTGTAGACGCTGCGCAAAAGGCGGTGGCGGCCGCTCAAAGCGCGGCGCCGGCCGCCATTAGCGCCCCGCCGCCGATCGACACGCAAGGCATGGCCGCGGCGATGCAATCGGTGAGTGGCGCAGCGGGTCAGATGTCGCCGGTTACGGACGTATTAGGAAGAGTCGGTGAAACCATCGGGATGGTGGCCGGCAAGGTCGGGGAACTCCTGACGTCGCTGGGGGGCCTTGGCGGTGGAGTCGGGGCGCTCAAGGGCATCTTCGCCTTCCTGGGAAAAGACGCCGAGGAGAGCGGGGGCGTGTTCAAACGGCTGGGAGGCGCAGTCAAGAATCTCGGCGGTGCGTTCAATTTCGTATCACTCGGTCCCGCGGTGTTGATAGTCGGCGCGCTGGCGGGGCTTGTGGCCGCCGGTATAGCGATCTGGCAGAACTGGGACGAGATCAGCGCGAAGGCGACCGAGATATGGAACATGATCAGCGGCTTCCTGGGCGGCGTGATGGACGGCATCACGAGCAAGTTCAACGAGGTGTGGAACGGGATCACGGGCTTCTTCTCGGGCATCTGGGAAGGGCTGATCGGGATCGTGACCGAGAACTGGGACAAGATACTGGCCGTGATCTTCCCGGCCGTCGGCCTGCCGTTGCTGATAGTCAAGAACTGGGGAGCGATCACCGAGAAGGTCGGCGAGATATGGAGCATGGTGGTCGGGAAGGTGCAGGAGTGGTGGGACAGCATGATCGGGATCCTGTTCCCCGGAGAGGGCGGTCTGCTGGGGATGGTGACGGAGAAGTGGGGGATGCTGGTCGAGGCGGTCGGCGAGATATGGGGTCTGGTGGTCGGGAAGGTGCAGGAGTGGTGGGACAGCATGGTCGCGATCCTGTTTCCCGAAGAAGGCGGGCTGGTGAACATGATCATGGAAGCGTGGGGCGGGCTGGTCGAGACCGTGGGAGGGATATGGAGCGGAGTCGCTGACGGAGTCAAGAGCGGCGTCAACTCGGTGATCGGCGCGGTGGAGGGTATGGCGAACGGGGTGATCGGGGCGATCAACGCGATCATCAGGGCCTGGAACAATCTCGAGCTGCGCCTCGGCGGGAAGCAAGTGAAAATGCCTTGGGGCCAGACCTTCGATATCCCGTCGATCACGCTCGGCACGCCGGACCTTCCGATGCTTCCGAAGATCTCGCTCCCGCGGCTCGCGGACGGCGGCGTCGCGGCATTAGCGGCCGGCGGGATCGTCCGGCGGCCCACGCTGGCGCTGGTGGGCGAGGCGGGGCCGGAAGCCGTGATCCCGCTGGGCCGGCGGGGGGCCGGAGTCGCGCCCATGATCAACGTGACGATAGTAAATCGCGGGACGATAGTGCACGACCGGCAGTTCGTGGACCTGGTGACGCGGGCCTATCACGTGGCGCAGCGCCAGGGGAGGGTGCCGTAGTGGCGGCCCTGGCGATAGAGCTTGCGGTCGACCGGAACGGCGACGGGGACTTTGCGGACGCGGGCGAGAACCTGACGGCGGACGTGCTGGCCGAGACCGGCATGAAGGTCCATCGCGGCAACGACTCGGCGCGGGCGATATCGCCGCCGGGGATCGGCGATCTGCAAGCCGAGCTTAACAACCGGAGCGGCGAGTATTCGCCGGGGTCGACCCTTCGACAAGCTCAGGGCAGGACGTTACAGGTCGGCAGTGCCGTGCGGCTGAGGGTGGGATCGCGCGACCTGTGGAGCGGCAACCTGGAGCGGCCCGCGCAGCACCCCGAGCAGGAGCGGCGGTCGACCGAGCTGACCGCGCTGGGCGTCGCCGCGCGACTCAGGGGGGTGAAGGTCTCGACCGCGCTCCACGAGAACATCCGCGTCGACGAGGCGATGGGCCACGTTCTGGACGCGGCGGGCTGGCCCGCTTCGGCGCGGTCGCTGGCGGCGGCCAGGACGACGCTCGAATGGTTCTGGGCCGACGAAGAGGAGGCCTGGGACCTGCTGCTTTCGCTGTACTACACCGAAGGGCCGGGCGCGATGCTGTTCGAGGGGCGCGGCGGGGAGATAGTCTTCCGCAACCGCCACCAGGCGCTGACGCTGACCGCGTCGAACACGGCGCAGACGACGCTGCGGTCGACCGGGGCCTCGCCGCGGATAGCGGGCGGCTTCGAGCACGACTATGGCGTGGAGCACATCATCAACGACGCCTCGGTGAAGGTCGCGCGGCGCTCGGCCAAGCCGCTCGAAACGGTGTGGAGCGTGGGCGAGACGCTGGAGCTGGCGCCGAACGAGACGCGCAAGCTCAACGCGCGCTTCGGCTCCGGGGGCTCGTCGGGCGGTCCGTTCAAGGACGCCATAGCGCCGGTGGAGGGAACGGACTACGACCTGGCGGCGGGGAGCCTGGCTTCGGCGAGCCTGGACCGGGCTTCGGGCGCGTGGGTGGAGCTTACGCTGACCGCCGGGCCGGACGGGGCGACGGTGACGGCCCCCTTCGACAGGCTCAGGGCAGGCCCTTCATCCACGCTTGACGGTGATCCTTCGACTTCGCTCAGGACAGGCGAGTCGGAGGAGTCCGACGAAGGGCTGGGGCTGCGGGCGCGTCCGGTGACCGTGGACAGCGAGACGCTGGTGACGAGCCGGGCGGACGCGGCCGATTCGATAGCCAGGCACGGCAGGCGGACGCTGCCATCGGAATACGCGATGAGGCCGGAGATCGCGCGCAACGCGGCGCAGGACCTGGCCGACGCGATAGTGGCCTTCTACAAGACGGGCCGCGAGATGGTGGAGGCACCGCTGATGAACAGCGACGCCGTGACCGAGTCGGCGCAGCTCGAACGCGACCTGGGCGACCGGATCCGGATCGACGCGGAGTCGGGCAACTACGACGTGGAACAGGACTTCCGCATCCTCGGAATAACGCACGAGATTCAGAACCAGCGCGTTTTGCGCACGGTGTGGCATTGCGGGGAATCGCACGACAACGGCTATGCGGCGGGGGGCCCCGCGCCACGGGGCCAGGGCCGGTGGGGATTTTAGGGAATGGGAATCGTGAATTTCGGATTGAGGACTGGAGGTTGGGGATATGCCCGTTAGGAGAGTTGGAGGCCAGACGGGACCGGTGCATACCGGCGGGAGCTACGCGGAGTACGTGGCGGGTCCGCTGACGCGGCTGGCGGCGGCGCGTGGCGTGGCTGTGCCGCCGCCGGGTCCGGGCGACCCGGCCG
>JAPOVO010000455.1 GCA_026708165.1 Chloroflexota bacterium
TGGGAGCCGGAATCCACATTCCCCTCTACACGCCGTATCAACCATCGTCAAACACCCTGTTTTCCCTCGTTTTTCAAAGTTCACAGGGTAATTTTCAAAAGCCTTCATGAAAATCGCTTTTCCTGCCCCGCCCGAATGCCGAGAATCAGCCACGTTTGCCGGGAGCCGGATTCGCAAGCCGTCTCCTCGCAATCGCCATTCAACCCTGCATGGCGAATCTGGACTTCCCTGAGCTTGCCCTCGGCCTGACGAAGGAACCACCGGCTACTCTCGCGACGCGATAACCAGCATCCGCTCGCCGTCGATTCTGTATTCCGAGCGGTCGTAATCCGAGTAGACGCTCCGAACTGTTAAGCCCGCCCCGCGCACCAGCGCCTCCATCTCGAAACGGTGGAAGAAGCGCAGACCCAAACCGCACAGCCAGCGCTTGACTGTGTTGTCAGGCCCGATCGAGTCATACATGTGCTCGACCGCCACCTGCTGCGCTTCGTAGTTCACCTGCCAGGACACGAAGTGTCTCACGTCGGCGCCGTCCGGTCCCTCGAAGTCCGACGGAAGCATCACCACCCCGTCCCTCGCCGAGAGCATTTCCGGATTGGGATTCATCACGTCGATCGCCAATACGCCGCCCGGTTTCAGTGCTCTGAAAACACCTGCGAGACACGATTCCTGGTCCTCGATGGTCAGCATGTGCCCATACGAATCGAGGGCGCAGACCACCAGGTCGAACCGATCCGCAAAATCCAGGCCTCGCATATCGAGAAGGCGAAGCTCCATCGGAAGTTGGTCTTGCCGCCGCTTGGCTTCAGCTATGTTCAGCATCGCCTCGGACGAGTCCACCCCGACCACGCGCAGGCCGCTCGCCGCCAGTCTGAGTCCAACTCTGCCCGTCCCGCACGCCAAGTCCAGAACGTCGGGTCCTGCAACACTGGCGAGGTCCCGGTAGAACTGTACGTCTTCTAAAAAGCCGTCATGCTCCGCGTCGAAGTAGTCCGTGAGCGCCGCATAACAGTCCCGTCTGGGCGTGAACGCGTGGTCGGTGGTTATTCACTCCTCCTCATCGCGCGCCACGTCAGCGCGGCCTCCGCACCTACGATGCCCACTGCTATCAACAGGACTGCAGGCACCCCCAGCTTGCCCGTCGGAGCCAAGAACAGGCTGATCATGATCCCGACAGACCCTAGAAGGGCCTGCCGCGTGCAGGGCCAGCAGTCCGCTGGATGAGCGCGGTAAGGCTCCGCCAGCCGGCGCAGCATATAGCCCCCCAGCCAAAGTCCAAAGAAGCTGCCGAACCCGGCCAGCGCGTAAAACGCTGCGAGATTGCCGCCTATCGACGGATGCGTAAACAGCAGCAGATAGAGCATTCCGAGGACGCACAGCCCAAGCGCCACGCCCACTGCAAACACGAGGCTCCGCCGCCAAACGTAGAAGGACTTGTTGACTCCTCGCGTTTTCCCGCGATATTCGGTTGTCCGCGAGTTCGGGATCGTCGACGACGCCATGTCTTCCTACGCTCCCGCCGTCGTCTCGACCGGCACGCGCCCGAACTCGGGCAAAGTTGACGACCTCACCGTCCCGTTGTCCAGCAAGACCTGGTAGTCGAACTGCCGCGGGTCGAGCGCCCCCGCAACCGCAAAGACGAACACTTGCCGGAATACGTCCCTTATCGTGCTCGCGGTCACGGCCTCGACGATTCTCTGCCGCCGAACCCGATCCGAGCCGGACGCCGGATCATCCAGAAACAGAAATGCCGGAGTGCCCGCCGCCGCGGGTGTCAGAGCCGTGGTTGAACGCGCCAGCCGCAGCACCAGGCTCACCTGCTGACGAAGGCCTGTGGATGCGCCGGCGACGGGCAGCCAGCACGAGCCGCGCTCGTCCCAGACCTCGACGCCTCCTGACGGCCTTACGCGCAGGTCGAAGTATCTCTCGCCGACGAACGCGGGAAGCAGTTCTCGCCCCAGGTATTCCGCCCGGGCGGCAGCCTTGCGAACGAATGCGGCGTCGGCCTTGGCCGCTATTTGAGCGGCCTGTTTGCGAATGATGATCTCCCGTTCGAGGCGCTCGACCTGGGCCTTCGACTGTCCAACATCGAGGTCCTGCCAGCTCAAACCAAGCGCCGTCTCTTGCGATTCGACGTCGGCCCGATCAACCTCGACCCTCCCCTTTAGCGACGCGATGTCGGCCTCAATCCTGTTCTCGTCCCGGCCCGACGCCCGCGTCAGATCGGGCAGCGCTGTCAATAGAGAGGATTCAACGTCACCTCGGTCCAGCGTAATTCCGGCTTCTTCGGCCAAAGACGACAGAACGCCAACCGACTCGTCGTATTCGGCCTCGCGCTCTTCGAGCAGCGTCTCGACGCTGGCTATGCGGGCGGATAGTTCGGCCATGCGTCGGGAAACCACGACTGGGTCCTCCGCCCCCGCGACTTCCGTCGTGTCGTGAAGCGCGTCCAGTTCCCGCGCGTCGGGAAAGTCTCCCAGCACGGCGTCCGGCCAAAGCTCGCGCAAACGCTGCATCCGCTGCGCCGCGTTGCTCCTGATCTCCTCGCGCCTCATTCGCACTCTTTGAAGTTCTGCCTCGATCCGCTCAGTCTCGGACCCCGCGCTCTCCAACGTTTCTAGTCTTTCTTCGAGCCGCGCAACCTCGCGGTCGACATCCTCCGCCCTCGCCGCCAGCCCCATCTGCTCCAGCAGCTCGGCGGCTTCGCGGCGAAGTTTCTTACGCTCCGCCAGTGCTAGGGCATGGCTGGCTCGCAGCGCTTCAAGATCGGACCGTGACAACCGATCCTCGATCGCGGCAATTTCCTGGTCGGTCCCGGCGAGCGGATGAGTGTCCATCGGCGGACTGGACGCGATGTCCGCGCCTGTGCCCCCCGCGTCCACACCGGAGCCGTCGCTCTGGAACACCGCTACGGCCGAGTAGGCCATAAGCCCCAATGCCGCCGCGGCCAGCGCCGCGGCCGGCGCGAGCGTCGCCAGACTCGATTTGTCGCCGACAACGAGCAGAGCTGCGACGGCCGCCAACGCAACAAAGGCGCCTCCGGTAGCCGCAACCGCGCTCGTCGGCCACCCATTCCAGTACCGCTCGATTGCGGGGGGAAGCCCCAGGCCCATCGACATTCGCTGCCAGGCCGACTGACCGGATGCCGAACGGACGACTCTCCCGCTCGACCTCACGTCCGTTGCGTTCGAATCTCCAAAGGGAACGCCAAATCCCGGCGACTCGATGATTCGCGACCGGCGCTCTACCAGACCCTTAAGCGTCGCGGCCAGGTTCTCGAGCGGTGCCTTGCGCTCGGCGATCTCTCTCGCTTCTGACTCGAATCGGCTCGCTTCCTCCAGGCACCTTCGGGCCTCATTCAGCACGGCAAGCCTGCGGCGCCCCGCGCCCCGGCCACCACCGGAACGCCGCCGGGTTTCCCTTTCCCTTCCACTTACGACCACT
>JAPOVO010000497.1 GCA_026708165.1 Chloroflexota bacterium
TTTTCGCCGGAATGACGACTTTGGGGCGCACGTCCTTCGATTGTCTCTGGATGCTTCGAGCAGTTCACCCTCACCCTAACCCTCTCCCATCGAGGGAGAGGGGACAGATGGTCGAGGGAGAGGGAGTAGAGGCGGCAGCGGCGGGCTACAGGTTGGCGAGCAGGCCCCGCATGTAGCCGATGCAGAACGCGATGTACTCGCGTCCGCCCGGCGAGTCGCCCGGCAGCTTCATCACGTGGTCGTAATCGATCACGCCGTCGTATCCCGTCGCGTCGAGCGCCCTCGCGACCTCCAGCATGTTGAGATCGCCCTCGTCCGGGGCCACCTCGGAGTAGCCGCGCTGCTCGGGGATTGTGCCACGGAGTTTGCGGAGGTGACGTGGGAATATGCGCTTCTGACCGCCGAATCGCTCGATCCCCTCGAATACGTCTTCTCCCGACTCGTAACGCGTGCCGACGCAGAACGTGATTCCAACGTTTGGCGACGGCACTTCGGCGAACAGACGGTCGAAATCGGCGAGCGATGTGAGCATCTGCGGGATTCCGCCGGCGGTGGCGATGGGCGGGTCGCTGCCGTGGGGCGCGACCTTGACTCCGGCGGACTCTGCCACGGGCGCGACGGCGCCGAACAGATCGACCGTCCGGCTCCACAGCTCCTCGCGCGTGGGCGTGCCGGGGGGCGGCGGGACCTCGGCGAGGTCGGACTCAACGTCTATGTGAAGGTAGCGGTATCCCCCTCGACCGGGAACCCAGGAATGCTCGCCGACGAAGCGGCCGTGTATCGTCATGGCATCGAAGTTCTGGATGCCCATCACCGGTATCCCGAACTCGCCGCACAGCTCGGTGGTGCGGCAGACGTTGTCGATGGCCTGTCCGGCTTCGGGCTGGCCGAGGTAGTGCGGCGCGATTTCCGTTTTCGGGTAGTTGGCGCGCTCCAGCCGCAGGCCATGGCCGTCCAGCAGGTCAACGACGCTCCCTATCGATGAGCCGTCGGGCGCGCCGCCGCTCTCATTGAAACCGGGAAAGAAGCCGAACTCGACATCGACGAATTCAACGCCGATGGAGCTGAGAAAGGCCAGGTCGTCGGGTCGCTCCAGCCATTGGGGGCCGATGCGTGCTGCTATGCGTATCACGATGTCACTCCTTTAGGCTCGCAACCGTTGCCGCCGCGTCCGCCGGTCAAAGCGCCGGAAGCCCCGCGACGGACCGTTCCAGGGCGCCCAGGAACCCATCGATTTCGGCGTCGCCCATCGGGGTCGAGAGGCAGCCCAGCCCATCTTTACTGACTATCACGCCCTCGTCGAGCAGGCTCTTGTGGAGAGCGGCGAACCGCCCCGGCGGCGACGCGCCCCGCACCGAGCTGCGGTAGTCGACGATGGGACCAGCGGTCATCATGATCCTGAACACCGACCCGTCGCCGGTGACCTGGGCCGGCTCGCCCGCGTTGGCGAGGATGGCGTTCGATTCGACGCGAACCCGCCGGCCGAGTTCATCTAGACGGTCGTAAACGTCGGGCGTCATCTGGCGCATCGAGGCGAGACCGGCGACCATCGTGAGCGGGTTTGCGCTGAAGGTACCCCCCGACAGGACCTTGGGAGGCCCGTCGGTGGGATCGAGCAGCGACATGATCTCGGCCCTGCCACCCACGGCGCCGATGGGCAGTCCGCCGCCGATGATCTTGCCGAACGTGGTCAGGTCGGGCTCGCCGCCGTACTTGCCCTGCGCCCCGTCGTACGCGACCCGGAAACTGATCACCTCGTCGAAGATCAGCGGAATCCCATAGTCCCGCGTTATCTCGCGCAGGAACTCGGGGAAGCCCTCGGCGGGCATCGGAAAACCGGCGCGGTTAGCCAGAGGATCGGTGATGAAAGCGGCGATCTCGGAGCCGTGCGCGTGTAGCAGTCTTTCGACGGCGGCGCGGTCGTTGTAGGGAGCTACCAGAACGTCGTCTGTGACCGAGTCCGTCAACCCGCCGGAGCTTGCGACGCTTGCGGGGCTGTCGTCAGGGCCCCAGTTGGTCGGCGTGGAGTTGAAGCTGACCTGCGCGTAGTCGTAGTAGCCGTGGTAGAAGCCCTCGAACTTGGCGATCTTGTCTCTGCCGGTGAACGCGCGGGCGAGCTTGATCGCCAGCATCACGGCCTCGGTGCCGGAGTTGGAGAACCGGATCTGCTCGACGGTATCGACCCGCTCGACCATTAGCCTGGCCAGCTCGATCTCGGCCTCCGACGGCTCGGACCACGCCGAGCCGCGCTCAAGCTGCCCGATGATGGCCTGGTTGATCAGAGGGTCTGCGTGACCGTGAATCAGCGATGTCATGTTGTTGAGGAAGTCGGTCCGTTCGACTCCCTCCACGTCGGTGAGGCGACAGCCCGAGGCCGTCCGCCCGTAGATTGGATAAGGATCGTAGTAGTAGTGAATCCGCGAAGTGCCGCCGGGAATGTAGCGCCGCGCTTCCTCGAATACCGACCGGGTAGTCCGCGACTCGCTTGCGACCGCGGCGGGGGAGATTGTGGCCGTCATGGGGAGCGTCCTTTTGTTGAGGTCTTCATCGACCGGAGCGTTGGTTCGGATTGCGTAATTGTAAGGATTGACAGCCCCGCGCCCTATTGAATGCGGGCTGGATTGATGCAGTCTTCCATACCCTCCGCGAGTAACAGCCGCGATGTGATTCCGGTCGGAAACGAGCCGCTTAGTATCGCAAGCGATTTCTTGATATCGTAAAGGGCACTTCAGGCCATTGGGACCAAGGGAGGAGCGAGCAGATGGCGAAGATGATTCCGCTGATCGGATCGAGCGAAGCCGGACCTCTGGGTGCGATGCACCTGCCGAGGCTCTGGTTGAAAGTTTCGCTGGCGACCGCCGGCGCGCTGAACGACGAGTACGACGAGTGCGGCGCGGGGTTCGACCAGATGGTGCTGGATGGTCTCGGCGTTGACCGCGACGCGGCGCTGGACTTCCTCAGGTCGAGCAAGCCCTCCTACCCGGAGTTCGAGCAGTGGGTGGTCGACCAGAACGGCGGCAGCATCGACCAGTCGGTAATCGACGCTTCCAACGCGGCGATCGCCGGATATAACCACGCCGACGACACGGTTGCGGCAATCTCGGCGGCGGCCAACACGAACGCGGACGGCGCGATCACGGACGCCGTGACGCTCAACGCGCTCGAGGACTGGGCGGAGCTGCACGGCGAATTGGCGGGCTAGCGTCCGACAGCAACGAAACACGAGGCGCGGGCGGGCTTTAACGGCTCGTCCGCGCCTTTGATTTATCAAGGGGACTATCGATGGCGGCCATGGAAGAAAGAATAGGTTTCGTAGGCGTAGGTCGAATGGGCGCGAACATGGCCCGTCACCTGAACGACGAGGGATATACGGTATCGGCCGTTTACGAGGTGCAATCCGATCTGGCCGGGTCGCTGGCCCGCGGGCTGGGATGG
>JAPOVO010000138.1 GCA_026708165.1 Chloroflexota bacterium
CGTTGGGGGAAGGCGCGCCGGACTCGGCGTCGACGATGTTGATAGAGATTTCATTGGGATATGGATCGAGACTGAAGGGGACGGAGATAGTGATAGGGTCGGGCAGATTGGGTTTGCGGAAGAGGGCCTGGATATGGACGGACTGAGTGCCCTGGGGGATGACTGAGCCGGGGATGGCGGTATCGATTTCAAAGGTGCCGCTGCGGGAGGTGATGATTTCGGTAAGACGGAGAGGTTTGGAGTTGGCTGCGGGGCGTTGGAGCCGGATGGCGACGTTGGAGCGGGGTGGCCAGTGTTTGCCGGAGACAGTCAGCGGAGAGCCTGGGAGGCCGTGGGACGGAGAGACGAGGAGTTGAGCGTCGTCGGGGCCGGAGGCGACGGTAGCGCCGCCGAGTGAGGAGCCGTAAGCGCCGAGAGCGACGACTGTGATAACGGGCAGGAGGACGACGACGGCGAGGGCGGCGGCAATGCCGAGAGCGAGCCTGGCTCTCACAGCGGAAGCTTCTCGGCAGCATGACAGTCGAATCGAAAAATCGTCATTGCAGGATAATAGTTCAGCGCGGGTCCATTGCTGGGAATAGCCGGTGCGGATCCGGCCGGCGGATTGCGACGCAGCATGAGGGGACCATCAGCCGATGTGCGCGAGGATTAATCAACAGCTAAGCGGCGCCGACCTGAGCCGCTATTTCGATCCAATACACGGCGTCATGCTTGAGCAAATGAAGTTCAATCTGGCTCCTACACAGACCGTGGCTGCCATAACCGAAACCTCCCCCCGGGTTCTTCAGCAGTATCGCTGGGGTCTGATTCCAAGTTGGGCGAAAGACTTGAATATCGGACGGCGCATGTTCAATGCCCGGTCTGAAACGGCAGCTTCGAAACCCTCGTTTCGAGCAGCGTTTCGCAGGCGACGGTGCATCGTCCCCGTTGCCGGTTTTTTCGAGTGGACGGGGCCATCTGGCGCCCGGCAGCCGTTCTACATCTACCGCGCCGACGGTCACCCGATGGCGCTGGCCGGACTCTGGGAACGCAACGATGCCCTAGGCGTGATCTCGTGCACGATCTTGACGACAAGTCCGAATGAAAAGATGTCCCGCATTCACAATCGAATGCCCGTGGTCTTGGAACACGACCGGTTGGACGAGTGGTTGGATTCGGGTAATTCCGACGCCGACGCTTTGCAATCGATGCTCGTCGCGACTGACGAAGATGTCCTCACGTACCATCCCGTTCACCCACGTATGGGCAATGCGCGCATCAACGACCCGTCGATCATCGAACGCCTCATCGATTTCGAGGAGTGGCTTGCGGGCAAGCCGAGCTGAAGGGGCCAGTCAGGCTTGGTCCGAGCTTCGTGGGACGAATAACGGTAAGGCGATGGTCACCGTGGTCCCCTGGTCGACGCCGGCGGACTCGATCTTGATCTCGCCTCGATGGAGGTTGACGATCCGCTGGGCTATGGCCAGTCCCAGGCCCGCGCCGCCGCCGGTCCTCGACATATCGGACCGGAAGAATCGGTCGAACACCCGCGGCAGATCGTCGCGTTCTACGCCTACGCCAGTGTCGCTTACCGTTATACGCCCGTAGCCCTCGACCGCGTCCGCAGCGACCGTGATTTGCCCGCCGGGCGGGGTGAACTTGACCGCGTTGTGGATGACGTTCAGGAGCGCCCGCCCGATCCTCTCGGTGTCGACCCGCACGGGTATGGAGGCTTCCGCGGGAACGGTCCGCAGGGTGATGCCGCTGCGCCCGGCGAGCGCGGTGAGCCGCCCGGTTACCAGCCTGGCGATCTCGCCGCAGTCGGATTCGCGCATCTCCATCCTGTCTTGTCCCGCCTCGAACCGGGCGACTTCGAGCAGCTCCTCCGTCAGCGATTCAAGCCGCTCGACCTCAACTCTGATTTGTCCGAGAAAAGTGGCAGCGGCCCCCGGGTCGTCCTTGGCGCCCGATTCGAGCGTGTCCAGCAGCGCCCTAAGCGACGTGATGGGAGTGCGCAGGTCGTGGGAGACGTTGGCGACGAACTCCCGCCGCACCCGCTCGGTCTGCGTCTGAGATGTGACGTCTTCGAGCAGCACCAGGCGCCTGCCGTTGCCGTCGTGGCTGATCGGCAGCGAACGGATTTTGACCTGTCTTCCCATAACGACCGATTCGGTTGGCGGCTCATCCGGTGCAGGGGCGGCGGGGGACGGTGGGCCGCCGACGGCGTCGGCAAGATTGGGCACGAATCCGTCGAGCGCCTTGCCCGCCGATAGCTCCGGGGTCGTCCCAAGCAGCGAAGCGGCCGTATGGCTCATCTCCACGATCCGGCCTTCTTCATCCAGCACGACCGCGCCGCCGGGCGTGTTTTGGAACACATGCTCTAGCTGGGCGTCGCGCACCTCAAGCGCCCGGATGCGCTTGCCGACGGTACGGGTTACGTCGTTGAGCGCCAGCGCAACGGCGGCGGGCTCCGCTCCTCCCCGCACGGGGACCCGCTCCGGAGTCTCGCCCTCGCCGAACGCCCATAGGGCGCTTGCGGCCCGCCGCAGCGTTCTGGCGGCTGGCAACGTAATAACCCACGCCGCCGCGGCTCCGACGACGCCGGCCGCAATCGCCGTCCCGATTAGGACTCCGGCGGCGTCTCCAACCGACGACCACCCACCGGGCGGTTGCGCCAGAATCAGCACCAGCCCCGCCGCCGCCGCGCCCGCCGCGGTCAGCCCCGCCGACGCCAGCACAACCCGGCGCATTAACAGCTCATCCCTATCTCGCCGTCTTCATGGTGGGCGACTGTGTGTAGCCTCTTGAGTCCGCGTTCCGAGCGGGTCGTCAACGCCCGCTTCGGCGTATTATCGGCCCAGGCTGGCGGGGAGGTCGAGAGTAGTGGGAGAACCGGGTCGCGGCCCATCGCGCCTCGTGCAACGTCCGGTGCGCCCGGCTTGCCGTATTCGGTCAGGGTATTAACATCCTCATATAGACGTGTCCAGGGTCGCGCTGTCTGACTGGAGGTCTCGAATGTATCCCAAACACCGTCGCCGTCGAATCCTCTACAACGATGACGCCGACCAGCAGTATGTGCGTTCCCGCGATTCGTACGGCTACGACATAGTCGACGACCAGTCGTTCCTCGACGCTCGCACGACACCTACATTCGATACGCACGTCGATACCTACGTGTGGTGTCTCGGCAACGGCGCGGACCCGCCCTGGGGCGGCCGCGATGCGCTGTTTCCCTGCTTGGAGTCGAACGCCCATGCGAACGACCTCGTAGTCGAAGGATGTCACGAGCACGGGGTCGAGGTCTGGGCGTCGCTGCGGATGAACGATCTCCACGATTCAACCAGGTCAGAGAGCCTTGAAGAAACCGCCGATCCGACAAAGGCCCTGCATCCCGACTGGATGATCGAGTCCGAAGAGTTGCGCCCCCGAGAATCGGGTCCGTGGGGCGAGGTAGCG
>JAPOVO010000231.1 GCA_026708165.1 Chloroflexota bacterium
ACCTGGCCAGCCTGCCGGCTGCGGGGCGTGTTGAGCAGTGGCGGGACGTCGGGGTCGATCCTCCGCCAGGGTTGGAGGAGCACGTCGTCCGCAGCGGCATCGAACCTCGCAGCAGGTCGGCGTTGCTGTTCGCCGGAGAGATGGAGTGGAGCCGCCAGGAGTCGCTCAGGCTAACCGTGGTGGCGGAAATGCTCCAGATCCGTATGCGCGAGCGACTGCGAGAGGCGCTCGGCGGCACCTACAGCGTCGGCGTGATCTCCAGAGCCAGGTCGCAGCCGGACCCCGAGTACTTGCTCTATGTCATCTTCGGCAGCGACCCCGACCGCGTGGACGAGCTATTTGAGGCGGTATGGGAGGAGCTGGCCTGGCTGCGCGACGGCGGTGAGCAGGACTACCTGGACACGGTTAAGGAACTTCTGCGTACGCCTCGCGAGGAGCAGCTGCGAGAGAACAGCTTCTGGGTCAATCAGATCGAGGCTACGGTGCAGCGCGGTGAGACGTTCACGGAGGTCGGTGGTTTCGAAGATCGGCTGGACGCGTTGACTCTGGAAGAGGTCGCGGCTGCGGCCCGGCGCTACGTCACCGACGACCGCTACGTGCGGGTGGTGCTGCTCCCTGAAGAAGGCTAGCCCGCAGAGATACTCTGCCGGGCCGACCCTCCGGCATGATCTCGTGCCCTCCTTCAAAGCTCCGGGTAATGGGCGCTAATGGTTGCGTGTGAGACGACAAGCGGGTCTCGATGAGAATGCACTGAGTCCCGGGCGGCGGGTCTGGTAGAGTTCCGGGAGTGACCGTGCCAGCGGCGGGCAGTGGCCTAGGCTGTCCCGTATCGCCGCCAGCGCGGTCGCCGTCGTTCCAGGGTCTCACCAGCTCCACCAAAATCGCCAGCGCTGTGGCGCCTGCGAAGCTGTAGCATGGGTAGCTGAGGCTTTTCGCCAGCCATTGCCGCTGGGTTGAAAAAATAGAGCAGAGTCACCTGTGGGCTGGGCCAGACTGACTACATACGCGAACTAGCGAGGGTGACGAGATGGTCGATGACGGACTGCCGGAACGGCTTGTTCCAAGCGGAGCATCCCTGGTTTTTGATGAGAAGACAATTCCGGACGCTTTGCAGCGAAGGCACGCGCTAGCGGCCGGCCGCTGGGGAGTCCTGCACGTCTTCGAAGGAAGCCTAAGGTTTGTCGATCTCGAAACGTGCGATGAACGACATGTGTCGGCGCCGGATCGCTTAACGATCAACCCCCAGGTACCGCATCGTGTTGTAGTCGACGGCAGCGTGCGCTGCCGAATCGACTTCTTTCGCGACCTCGATGCGGCATCGTCGATGCGCACGCCTGGAGCATTTGCCGATACTGACGTGCAGCTCAGCTTTCAGCGGTGTGAAGCAAACGGCGATTTTGCCGGAGTCTTCTATGAGACGTTCTTGAGCGCGTCTCCGGAGATCCCGCCGTACTTTGCGGCCACAGACTTCGACCGGCAGCGAAAGGTGCTGCGAGACTCTGTGCACTTGATGGTGACGAGAGACGTGGACGAGCCGGAGATGCGAGAGGCAATCGAGCGACTTGGTAAGGCGCACGGCCGGGGTGGGCGGAACATACTCCCCAAACTCTATGAACTCTGGCTGGATTGCGTTTGCCAGACCGCAAAGCTGCTTGACCCGGAGTGGAGTGACGGTCTCGAACGAAAGTGGAGGGTGCGCCTGCGGCCCGGAATCCAGATGATCATGGCACGCTACTGACGAGTACGACCTTGCAAGTCGAGGATCTTGAATCGGCCAGATGCGTCGAAGACGTCCGCGTTCCCCGAAACTCGGTCCACAGTCTCAAGGCGTTCACAGGTTCGATCGGCACCTCGCGGACATGACCGGGATTTGCTGCCATCCCGCGCCCGGGTGCCTTATACCACTGGTGAAGAGGGCGTCGGATCGCTCCCTTGGGGAGAGCCGAGAAGCCGGCGACGCATTGCGGTCTATTGTCGAGGTCGGGATTGCGGTAGGACCGGTATCGGCCAGCTGACTGTATAAGGACTCGACGTCTGAGCTTCTAAGCTTCGCCCTTGCTGGTCCTCAATGCCGGCTGACCGCGGTGAGCGACCTCAACGCCTTCTGCCCCTGGGGCGGAGGTAGGGGCGCTTGCGAAACGAAGGACCAGGTAACCTATCGCGCCCGCCAGAATGGAAGCCCCGAAAATGCCAACCTTCGCCTGGTCCACGAGCAGCGGATCGGTAAACGCAATGCTGGAGACGAAGATTGAGACCGTAAACCCTATTCCGGCCAGAACGCCCGCTCCGAGAACGTGTCGCCACGAAACGGCAGACGGTAAGTGGCAGATGCCCAGGCGAACCGCGCCCCAGGTCATGCCAAAGATGCCCAGGGCTTTGCCCGCAAGCAGTCCTGCCGCGACGCCGATCGTCACGGGGCTGGAAACTGCTTCAGTCAACATGTTCGACGTGAAGACTATTCCGGCATTGGCAAGCGCGAACAGCGGCAGGATGACGAAGCTGACCCACGGGTGAACGATTCCCTCCAGACGTTCCATCGGTCCCTCGGTGCCGCGGCTTACGCTCTCGATCCGCTCTATCAGGAGCCGCGCCTGCTCGTCGTCGTTTCTCGCCAGCGCCAGCCTGTAGTCGCGCAGTAAGTCGTCGACGACGGCGGCGTAGTCTCGGCGATGAAGACGCGGTTCCGAGGGAATAATGGTCGCCACAAGGACTCCGGCAAGGGTCGCGTGAATACCGGACTCCAGGAAGAAGTACCACATTCCGATGCACATGATGAGGTAAACGCCGAGGGAGCGGAATCCGAATCGCAGACTTACCGCGATAACCGCGAATGAAGCGATCCCCAGGCCGAGATTCGCCCAGTGAATCGTTTCGGTATAGAAGATGGCGATTATCGCTATGGCACCCACATCGTCAACCACCGCCAGTCCCAGCAGGAAGACTCTCAATTCGGAGGGAAGTCTGCGTCCCAACAGTCCGAGCACTCCGAGCGCGAATGCAATGTCGGTCGCGACCGGGATTCCCCATCCGACGACCCCGTCGCCGGACCGGTTGAAGAGCAGATAGACCAACGCGGGAAATGCCATGCCGCCGACCGCGGCGACGACGGGTAGGCCGGCCTTCCTGACAGTCGATAGCTCACCGTGCAGCAGCTCTCGCTTTATCTCGAGTCCAACGAGGAAGAAGAATACGGCCATAAGACCGTCGTTTATCAGATGCCGAAGGTCCTCCGAAATGGTGAAGATATGGATATCGAATGCGATGTTGATGTGCCAAAAGTCGAAGTAGGACTCCGACCAGGGGGAGTTTGCCCAGACGAGTGCGGCGGCGGCCCCCAACAAGAGGATGATCGCACCGATTTCCTCGGTATGAATAAAGGTCTGTATTGGTACGCGCAGCGCTCTGACCGGCTTGGGCGGTGCACCGAT
>JAPOVO010000504.1 GCA_026708165.1 Chloroflexota bacterium
CGTCATTCCCGCGAAAAGCCTGCCCTCGACCCGATCGGGGGCGGGAATCCATCCCTTGAACGGCTGGCAGAATATCCCGTTAGTCGCGAGCACTTCGACTGCGCTGAACAAGGGTCTCTTAACCCCCGTCGACAACCCACGCCCGCAGTCCGTTAACTGCCCCTAAGCCCCCAGCGTCTCGTACTCCACGCATCCCCTGTAAGGCTTCGGCTCCTCCAAACCCTTCGGGATTATGTCAAGTCTCTTCATGTGCTGATAGTAGAGCCAGTTGAACTTCTCGGTCGCATTGATCACGAACTGCTTTGACGATCCCTCGAACTCGTCGTCGTCCAGGACCGCCCTGAACCAGCGCGCCCCGTAGCGGACGTGCTGGCTCTCGTCCGAGATATCCCACTCGATCAACGTCTGCTCGTGGAATCTGCCGTCACTGATGAAGTTCTTACGCTGCTTGTGCTTTCCAACCAGCGAGCACGCTTCCCCGGTCTGCGTGATCCAGGCGTAGTTCTCGGCAACCGACATCTGGCGCCAGACGGTCCAGCGCATGGGCCGTATCAGGTCCATCGGGTCGATGCCGTTGAGCCTCATCACCCGATGGCCCATCGACGTGTGCCTGAACTCGTCCCAAAGCTGGCGCGTCGTGTCCCGATAGAAACCCAGCGGCAAGTCGCGTGAAGCCCTGTAGATAATCATCGCGAACTGCAAGAACACGTCGATCTCGCAGCAATAGCTGTAAAGCTGATAGCCGCGGTCTGTGATCTCGTTCCCGTTATCGTCCACGCCGTCGAACTTGATCCGGTTCTCGCGCCAGTAGAGCGTGTCCTCCCGGCTCATGTAACCGGTGTCGAACTTGAACGCCGGATCGAAGTTCACTTCCTCGGGAATCGGTTCCATGCTCCCCGGTTCGATGGCGGGCTTGGTGGCGGATAACGTGCCGTCAACTCCGCCGGCCCACTTCAGCAGCGACCGGAAAGCCCGTACCCGTTTCCTCACCGCAGACTGCTCAGCCTCGTCCAGACCGCTCAGCATTTCCCGATATCTGTCGCCGCCCCACTTGACCTGCGCCCGTTTGGTGGCGATTGCGTCTTCGAGAATCTTCGCGGTCGGACGGTTGAAGAACTCGTCGCTCTCGGCGCGGTGCCGCTTGTACGCTTCGAGCTGGGCTTTGCACAGCACCTCGAAGAGATTCCCGTAGAACTCGGCCAGCGAGTCGGGATGATCGAGATGTCGCGTGAATTCCTCGAACGGCTCTTCGTCGATCTTCTCGCGCTTCCCGCCTGGATGCTCGTGGTTGCGCTCTTCCAGCCTGATCGCCAGCAGAACGTCCTCATAGGCGATCTCAGACAGCTTGCCGATGTCCTCGTAAACCGGCACGCTCGGCAGTTGACCGCAGATCGCCAGCATCGCCAGCTTCTCGAATTCCACGTAGCGCCGCAGGCGCATTCGCTCCACGGGAACGCGCAGAAATCCAGCCTCGAACTTGCCGTCCACCTGGACGTTCATCCGCTCCAGCGTGTCGGAGTCCCAGATAATCCGAGTTTCCGGTTTAGGCTCCTTGATCGCCACGTTCACTCACCCCCGTCCCGACTTCGAGTCGGTTTCTCGCGACTGCCATCCCGCATTGATCCGAAGCATACTATCTGCAAGCCTGTGTGGGAATCACAGCGATTGACACACACGGCTTGAATCACACACCGCGCGGGGTTAGCTTGGCCGCGCGCATGGCGTATCGACCGGAATGAGGCGGCCCAAGATGGAATACCGGACTCTTGGCAAATCGGGACTCAAGGTCTCGTGCATCGGGTTTGGGTGCTATGCGATAGGCGGGACGGTCGGCTACTGGCCCAGCGTCGTCGACGACGCCAAAAAGTCCATCCATCGCGCGCTCGACGCGGGAATCAACTGCTTCGACACGGCCCGAGTCTACGGAATCTCCGAAGAAATGCTCGCCGCAATCATGAATCCCAAATCCGACGACATCGTCATCGTCACCAAGTGCGGCCTTCTGCGGAATCACCCCATCACCGGCGGCCATTACCGCGACTCCCGCCCCGAGGCGATCAGGCGCTCGGCCGAGGAAAGCCTCAGACGCCTGAACACCGATTGCCTGGACGTGCTGCTCATTCACTGGCCCGACGAAAACACTCCCATCGAAGACTCGATGGAAGAGTTGAACCGGCTTGTGGACCAAGGCAAAGCGCGTCACGTCGGAGTCTCCAACTTCAAGCGGCCCCTGCTCGACCGGGCCGAAGAGTGCGGTCCGATCACGGCGAATGAGATCAGCTACAACATGCTCGACAGGGGACCGGAAGAGTCCACGATGCCATATTGCGAGGACTCCGGTATTGGCATCCTCACCCACGGTTCCTTGGCATACGGCTGGCTCGTCGGGCAGTTCGACTCGGTCACGTTCAGCGACGAGATACGGTCCCGCGGTCACCCGGACGGTCTGCCGTTCTTCGAGGAGGAGCACTTCGAGCCGAGTCAGATCGCCGTCGGCAAGCTCAAAGCCATCGCCGAGCGAAACGGCGGCACGCTGCCGCAGCTCGGGATTCGGTGGCAGCGCCGCCAATCCGCAGTCAGCTCGGCGCTGATAGGCTTCCGCCGTCCGTCCGAGGTCGACGAGGCGATAGAGGCCTTTGAGTGGGACCTCCCGGAAAGCGAGCTGGACGAGGCGGACTCGATAGCCAATGCGGCCTACGAGAGGATGCGGCCCGACCAGATCCCCTGGCCCCCGAAGCAGCCCGCCCACGTGCCCGGCGTCCTGGGGGCCGCGGCCTGGCAAGCCGCTCCGAAAGGACCCCCCGATGCCCCCCAGCCAGCGCGTCGCTCCGGTATCGGGACCAACCCTGATTCGAGGCGGATCGGTATGGGACGGATCGGACGCCGATCGGTTCGTCCGCAGTGACATCCTGATCGACGACGGCGTCATTACGGATGTCGGTCCCGCCTGCTCCATCGACGCACCCGCCGGTGCTCGTGAGCTCGTCGCGGATGGAAAATTCGTGATTCCCGGTCTTGTCGACATGCACGTTCACCTCGTTCCGGGCAACTCGACCGAGCTGTGCGTCGCGGCCGGCGTCACGACTGTCCGCGATGTCGGCAATTATTCGGAATGGGTGTTCGGCCTGCGCGAGAAGATCCGGCGGGGCGAGCTGCCGGGACCGCGAATATTTGCGGTCGGCGAGATCATCGAGGGCCGCATACCATGCCGCCGGGGTTTTCTCAGGGTCGAGACTCCTGAAGACGCCCGTGTCGCGGTCCGAATGCTCCTCGACCGCGGCGCCGATGGGATCAAGCTCTACCAGTCCACTCCCCCCGATGTCGTCTCGGCGGCCGTCGACGAAGCCCACCGGCTCGGCGTATGGATAGCCGGTCACCTCCGCTGCATTAATTTCATGAACGCCTGGT
>JAPOVO010000381.1 GCA_026708165.1 Chloroflexota bacterium
CTACAGCACCGAAATCGACGAGTCGAAGGCGGTAGATGTAGTCTGCCCGGGCGGGACCGTTGTGCTGTTCTCAGCGAACCTGCTGCACGGCACAAACGACAACGAGTCGGACGCCGCGACGGGCAGAAGCCGCTACAGCACGGCGTGGCACTACCTTCGCCCTGACACGGACATTCCGCCTTATAGCAGCGGATCCTACGCCGACTGGCACGTATTGAGCTAGATCCGGTTCGCCGCCCCGAGGTTTCTTGGGGCGGCGTCTCGGCAGGTGGCATGGGTGATTCGCTGTCGGCGGCTGCTAGGCTTCTGGTCAGTTAACACGCCCGGCGCAGGTGAATCAGCCGTCCCGTTGGCGTCTTGCGCCCGGTAGTTCATTGCACAGCCGTTCGTGAATCAAACAGCAAGCTGATCGGAGGCTTTCGGCATGGCGACGTTTACCACCCGCCCGGTCGTGATGGGCACCCGAGGCGTCGTCACTTCCGGGCACTATTTGGCCAGCGCGGCCGGTTTTCGGATCATGGAGCGCGGCGGCAACGCGATCGACGCCGCCGCGGCCATGTGCTTTTGCCTTAACCTGCTGGAACCTCAGAGCAACGGGATAGGCGGCGAGGTTCCGACGCTGATCTACTCGGCCCGGGAAAGGCGGCCGTTCGCCGTAAGCGGGATGGGCTGGTCGCCGCGGGCGTTCACGACGGACTGGTGCCGTGAACATGGGATCGATCTCATCCCCGGCGACGGCTATCTGCCCGCGTGTGTGCCCGCCGCGGTCGATACGTGGGCGGTGGCCCTGGCCCGATTCGGCACGATGACTTTCGGCGAAATCCTCGCGCCGGCCATCGAGCTTGCCGAGAACGGCTATCCCATGTACGAGAGCCTGCAACGGAGCCTCGTTGCCAACGCCGCCCGCTATCTGAACGTCTATCCCACCACCGCCGAAATCTACTGCCCCAACGGGCAAGTGGCGGAAGTTGGCGACGTGATCCGCAATCCCGACTTCGCCAAGATGCTCAGGATGATGGCGGACGCCGAAGAGCGCGCGGGCGGGAGCGACCGGCTGGAAGGCTTAAGAGCGGCCCGCGACGTTTTCTATAAGGGGGAGATCGCGGAGCGGATGGTCGAGTTCATTCGCGGCAATCCGGTCGAAGACGCCAGCGGCGCGAGCCACGCGGGGCTGCTCTCAAGGGAAGATCTCGCCGAGTGGTCGGCGCGGATCGAGGATCCCAACGGCTTCAACTACCGGGGCCTCGACGTCTACAAAACGTCCTCGTGGACACAGGGCCCGGTCTTTCTCCAGCAGCTCGCGCTTCTGGAAGGGTTTGACCTGCGCGCGCTCGGACACAATTCGGCGGACTACCTGCACACGCTGATCGAATGCACGAAGCTCGCTTTCGCCGACCGGGAGGCCTATTACGGCGATCCCGATTTCGACGGTCCGCCGCCTGACGGGCTGTTTTCCCTTGAATACAACGACATGCGGCGGGCGATGATCGAGCGGACCGCTTCCGTGGAGATGCGGCCCGGCGACGTAGGGTCGGGGATTCCGGCTTATGCGACCGTCGGCGTCGCCGAAGACAACAGGCGCGCGCTGAACATCGGCGCCCGCCCCGTCCGGGACCTTGGACAGGGCCACGCCCATATCGGCGACACGACGCATCTGGACGCGGTCGACCACGAGGGCAACATGGTGGCCGCAACGCCCAGCGGCGGCTGGCTCGGCACGTCGCCGGTGGTCAAGGGACTCGGATTTCCGCTGGGAACGCGCGGGCAGATGTTCTACCTGAATCCCGAACGCCCCAACGCCCTAGAACCACGCAAGCGCCCGAGAGCGACCTTGACGCCGTCGCTGGTGACGCGGGACGGCGATCCGTTCATGGTGTTCGGGACTCCGGGGGGCGACGCTCAAGATCAGTGGACGCTTCAATTCTTCCTGAACTACGTGGATTTCGGGATGAATCTTCAGGAAGCGCTTGACGCGCCGAGCGTGCACTCGCTGCATTTCCCAAGCTCCTTCTACCCGCGAGCGGCGTATCCGGGCCGGGTGGCGGTGGAGAACCGGATTTCCGAGTCGGTAATCGCGGAATTGCGAGACCGCGGTCATGAGGTGGACGAGCTTGAGGGCTGGGAGAACGGGAAGTCGATGGGAATACGTTACGAGCCGGAACGGGGTCTGATATCCGGCGGAGTCACGCCGAAGGGGAACATCGGCTACGCCATCGGGTGGTAACGACTCCCCATTTTCCGCGCGATGCCGGCCGGAGAGGACTAACGGTCGGTGAGAACGGTTGCGGGCGTCGACGTCGATAGCTTCACGTCCGCGCCGCTGCTTGCCAGTGTTTCGGTAACCTGCCGCGCCGCGCCCGAAACCGCCTGGCGGACAGTCGTCGATCCGGACTTGATTCCCAAATGGGTAATCTTCGCCAGGCGAGCGGCTTACTGCTCCGAGTCGGGTGACCCCGTCGCATCGATCGGGCCCGGCGCGATTCGCAAGTTCAACGTAATCAAGAATCTTGACGTGCGCGAGCGAGTCGAGGTCTGGGAGCCGCCGCGCATTCTCGGTTATCGAACCCTCGACATGTGGATCCCCCGTGACCAGCTCGGATTGTTCATTGTCGATGCTGCCGATGGTGGCGGTACGCGCATTTCGTGTTATCAGTTCGTCAACATCCCGGCTCTGTTGCGTCCCGTCTTCCGTCTTTTGCTGCCGGCTGTGTTCAAATGGGTGCTGGGACGAATCGCGCGAACTGCCTCGGCGGATAAGAGGCCGGAAGCTGAATAAGGCTGTTTGTTTGGGCCTCTCGAGAGAAGTCTTGCCGATCGTGTCAATCCTCCCAGCTACGCTTGCGGGAGCACTTCGGCGGCGAGACGGAAGGCTATGAGTTGAACGGTCGCGGGGCAGCCACATCGCAATTTGAGACCTCGGCCATGTCGTGCCGGGACTGGTTCACTATCTATAGGGGGCGCCTTCGCTCGGCGCATTTGCCGTTCGACTAATGCAGACCGTTGTTAGGCGAGGCAGGCTCGGACAGCTTTGGTGGCTGGTGGAACGGGTCGGCGGTTTGTTGCTTCTCGGAGCGGTGGTGTTCTGGTGGGGCGGATATGTAATACCCCAACTACTGGCGTTGGTATTTCCCGCGGTCATTCCTTCCGAAGCCCTACCTCTTCATTTGAACCCTGAGTATGAGGGGACACTGGCGAACACCGTCTCTGCCGCTGCTCTCTTGACCTTGACCGTTCTCGCGCTGGCGAATGCCGTTGCCGCCCATCGCAAGGGGGCCAGACGAATCGCCGGCCAAGGCTGGGTCACGATAGCCGTTGCGGCAGGATACCTAACTTGGGAGGTACTGTCCGACTTCCATATCACAGGCCTGACCGACGCGGAGCGATCTGTTTTCGGCGACGAG
>JAPOVO010000493.1 GCA_026708165.1 Chloroflexota bacterium
AACGAGGCCAAGCCGAACGACATAAACGAGGGGGACGGGCTGGCCTACAAGCTGGGATGCAAGGGAGTGACCGTCTACCGGGACGGCAGCCGGGCGATGCAGGTGTTGACGACCTCGGCGGAAAAAGACGAGGGCGCGGAGCCAAAGGCCAGCGCAAACGGGCAGCACGAGCCGACGCAGACCAACGGACACGTCGAGGTCGCGCCCCGGTCGCAGGCGGAAGCGATACCCCGCCCCCGGCCGAAGACGGTCTCGGGCACGACCTCAACAGTCGATACGGGTTGCGGCGACCTTTACGTGACGATGAACGACGATGATGACGGGCACCCGTTCGAGCTGTTCTCAACCCTGGGCAAAGCGGGCGGCTGCGCCGCCGCTCAAACCGAGGCAATAGGGCGGCTGATATCTCTGGCATTGCGCAGCGGTGTGGCCGTCGAGCAGGTCCACAAGCAGCTACGGGGCATCACGTGCCACCGGCCGGTCGGAATGGGACCCAATCGAACACTTTCATGTGCCGACGCGATAGGACGCGCGATCTCCTCGAAATACCTGAAAGAGGACGGAGCCTACAAGCCCTACGTGGACTTGCAGGGCGAAGGCACGTACACCAACGGCGGAACAACCGAGGAAGTACAAACGCCGGCTCCGAGCAAGAGTCCGACGCGTCCCAAGGTGACCGCTCTTCAGGGAGCGATGTTCCAGCAGGAGTTCGTGCCGGTTTACGACTCGGCCCAGGAACAGGGCGCGTGCGTTAGCTGCGGATCCAGCCAGATGTACTTCTCGGAAGGCTGCGCGACCTGCGTCGTCTGCGGCCACTCGCAGTGTAGCTAGGCGCCAGACCAGGCAGGTTCCATTCGCGGCTATAATCCAGCCCTTGACTAAGGGAGCGGATTCGACATGGACGGACGGGCGTTCGGCGTCTTTTGGGATTTTGTAGAACGGCAGCGCAAGCGGGTAGTCGAACTGGAGGACGAAGCGCGCGCGCTGGAACGCCGCTACACCGAGGCGTGGTTTCAGACGCTGGCCATGGGTCAGGACGGCGCCACCCCAGCCGACAAGGAGGAGGCGAGCGCGCGTCTGAGCCGAGCCGCGAACGAACTGGAAGCAGCCAAGCTTGCCCTGGAAACCGCCAGACGCAGGCTGCCGCTGTACGAGGAGACCCTGGAACAACTCACGCCCACGTAGCGCGCAAGGTTATGTCTCGTCGTATTTTCCCCGTCCATCTTCTCCGGGATAGCGGTCCGCGACGGGCAGCGCATTGAGCGGCCGGGTATCAAGATCCAATCCGAGCGACCTGGCGGGACCGGTCGGCCCCTATTCGCAGACGGTGGCCGTGCGATGCGCCGACCTTCTGTTCATCTCCGGTCAGGGGCCGGTGGACGAACGCGGCAATCTGGCGGGACCGACCATCGCGGAGCAGACGCGGCAGGTCTTCGAGAACCTGGAGACGGCGCTTCGAGCGCACAACTGCGACTGGAAGGACGTTGTGAAGCTAGGAGTGTTCCTGACGGACATCGGCGACTTTACCGAGTTCACGGAGGTCAGGAAGGAGTTTTTGTCGGGGGTCTATCCGGCGTCAACCCTGGTGGCCGACATCGCGCTGGTGATACCCGAATGGAAAGTGGAAGTGGAGGCCGTTGCCGCGATCCCCTAGCGGACCGGCAATCGATATGAAGTTCACGACCCTAGGCAACACCGGCGCAACGGTGTCCGTCCTCGGCTGCGGGACGATGTGGTTCGCCCACATGAGTCAGAAGGAAACCGACCGGGCGCTCAACTACGCGCTCGATTCCGGGGTCACGTACTACGACTGCGCACGAGGATATGGCGACGCGGAAATTAAGGTCGGCAAAGCGCTCGGAAGCCGGCGCGACGAGATCTTCATGGCCACAAAAGCGGCGGGCCGCGACGCGGCCACGGCGGGGCGACAGATCGACGAAAGTCTCGCGCGGCTGGGTATGGACTACATCGATCTGATCCAGCTCCACTACGTCAACCACCAGCAGGAGTTCGACGAGATTATGGGGCCGAGCGGGGCGCTCGAGGCAGCAATCAGGGCCAAGGACGACGGCAAGGTGCGGCACATCGGCATAACGGGCCACCGGCCCGAGAAGCTGGCCGAGTGGTTGCGGGAGTGGCCCTACGAGACCGTGCTGTTTCACCTCAACCCGTTGCAGCCGTGGGCGGCGCTCGACCTTTTACCGACGACCTCGGAGCTGGGAGTCGGAACGATGGCAATGCGGCCGGTCGGCTCCGGCCTGCTGAGCAGCGACCACGCCCGCGACGCGATTCGTTACGTGTACGAACACCCGGTGGACGTTATTGTGGCCGGGCTGACAAGCCCGGAGATAGTCGACGCCAACGTCGAGGCCATGGCGGAGCCGGTGGGACAAGAGGAGGGGCGCCGCCTTTCGGAATGGGCGGCGACTCTGGTGGGCAACGACTGCCGCCGCTGCAACTACTGCTCCTGCCCGGTTGGAATCGACGTGCCGGAAACGATGCTCTCGGAGAAGGTCTTCGAAGCGGGCGCGCTTTCGGAGGCGGGCGAAAAGCTGTGGAACGAGTCCACGGCGAGCGTCGACAAGTGCTACGGACACGAGCCGTGCAAGACGGAACCGATCTGCGAGAGCAAGTGTCCTTACGATCTGCCGATTCGACAGCTAATGCTGAAACTGTCCGGCGTAACCCCGGCCGCGACGACCTCCTGAATATTCCGGAGCCCCGCAACCGAACGTCCTGATCCAACCGCCCAAAAAAAGTTTTTGGGACCGCGCGCTGAATTTGCTAAGAACTTTAAGCGATGCTAATGTCGCACGTTAGGGTGACCTAACATCGATCATTAGAATCCGCTAAAAACGCTCAGTAGTTATCTACAGTGCTGTAGGTAGAAGGAGAATCATACATGAATCGCGTGTCCCGGCGACGGGTACTCGGCGCGCTGGCCGTGGGAGCAGCGGCGGCGCCAGTCATGGCCGCATGTGGCGAAACGCAGGTAGTCGAGGTTGTCAAGGAAGTGCCGGTCGTCGAAGAAAGGGTCGTCACGCAAATCGTCGAGAAGGTCGTCACGGCTCCTGCTATGGATCCCGGCTCACTGACGATCTACTCGGGGCGTAGCGAGAGCCTGGTCGATCCGATAATCAGGCAGTTCGCGGACGCCACCGGCATAGACGTCGGGGTCAAGTACGCAAAGACCGGCGAGCTTGCGGCCACGCTTCTGGAAGAGGGCGACGCGAGTCCCGCAGATATCTTCTTTGCCCAGGACCCGGGCGGTCTGGGCTCGGTCGAGTCGTTGCTGTCGCCGCTGCCGGGTGAAGTTTTCGGACGGGTGCCGGAATGGGCTCGCTCGGGCGATGGTCTATGGGTCGGCATATCCGGCCGCGCCCGCGT
>JAPOVO010000012.1 GCA_026708165.1 Chloroflexota bacterium
GTCACCCCGTACCCCGATACGGGGCGGGAGTCCACTGGCAACGTAACGGTCTCGAGCCGGACAGCAAACGACTTCGCCGGCTGCGTAGAGGCCATCCTCGCGCTTTGAACGCTTCACCACTGTCCCGGGAGTAGCTTCCTTATGAAAGTAGTCGGTTACAGCGACCCCTGGAGCGCGGCTCCGGGCGATACGATCAGCTTCATGGTCAGCTGCCAGAACGACTCCTATATGGCCGACGTCGTTAGATTGCGATGCGGCGGCGAAACCCCGGACGATCCCGGCTTCAAGGAAACTCGCGTGCCCTCGCCCATCGACGGCGAGTATCCCGGACGTTCTCAGGAGATTCGGGTGGGTTCTCATGCCATCGTGCCCGACGCCCCGCCGCTGCGCGCCAGCCGGCAGCTTACGCTGGCAGCCTGGATATATCCCACTACCCCTACGAAGGGAACTCAGGGGCTGATAGCCAAGTGGTCCGCTTCCGACAGCTCCGGATATGGATTGTTCATCGACGAAAACGGCGAGATCGCAGTTCGAGTTGGAGATGGTCTGGGAGCCGTCGACACGGTCAGCACCGGCGAGCCGGTCAGCTCGGACGAGTGGTATTTCGTCGCCGCCACCATCGACCTTGATGCCGGACGGATCTCTATTCATCAGTTCCCTGAGTCATGGTGGCGGGGCGGTGGCCACCGTGTCGCGTCAAACGACTCCCCGCAAATCGCGTCCATCGGCGGCAACGCTTCGCCGCTGCTCATGGCAGCCTCGGAATCGCTTCACGACGACTCACAACCCCGCATCGCCTGCCACTTCAACGGCAAGATTGATGGCCCGCGAGTCTACGACCGTTGCCTGAGCGATCAGGAAATCAATTCGATGGTATCGGGCGTCAGCCCAGGCGGGATCGTAGCCTCGTGGGATTTCTCAAGAGAAATATCCTCCGACCGGATCGTCGATTCCTCCCGCAATGCGCTGCATGGCCGGGTCGTTAACCTCCCTACCCGCGCAGTGACCGGCCATAACTGGACCGGCCTCGAAGCGGACTTTCGCCAGGCGCCTGATGAATACGGCGCTATCTACTTCCACGACGACGATCTCGAAGACGCTGGCTGGGAAACCGACTTCGAGTTTGAAGTGCCGTCCGATATGAAGAGCGGCATCTACGCCGTTCGCCTGCAAACGCAAGGGGGCCTCGACTACGTGCCCTTCTTCGTGCGCGCCCCTCAAGGCGAGGCCACGGCACGGGTTCTGTTTCTCGTCCCGACGCTCACCTACATGGCCTACGGCAACGAGCACTTCGACGAGCTGCCCAGGATCTACTACGCGCACATCAACATGGACCTCTGCATCGAGGAATACGAATACATCCGCCAGAACCGGCTCGGGAGCATGTACGACTTTCATCCCGACAAAACCGGACATGGGTACTTCTCTCGCCTCCATCCGGTAGTAAATCTGCGGCCGACCTACTACAACCGCGTATGCGCAGGTCCATTCACCTTCTCAGCCGACCTTCACATAACCGACTGGCTCGAAGAAATGGGCCATGAGTACGATGTCGCCACCGACGAAGACCTTCACTTCGAGGGCGCGGAGCTGCTCGCCAAATACGACGTTGTCCTCACCGGCGCGCATCCCGAGTACTACACGTCCGAGATGCTCGACGGATTGGAGAGCTACCTGGAAAACGGCGGACGTTTGATGTACCTCGGCGGCAACGGCTTCTATTGGGTCACTTCGCTGGATCCGGAGAGACCGCACATCATCGAAATCCGCCGTCGCCAGGGGACCCGGATGACCGAAATGGGACCCGGCGAATACCATCACAGCACCACCGGCGAACCCGGCGGCCTCTGGCGCTACCGCGGACGCGCTCCACAGCGACTGGTGGGCATCGGATTCTGCGCGCAGGGAGTAGATCACGGCTCCCCCTACCGGCGTCAGCCGGGCAGCTTCGACCCGGAAGCCGCCTTCATCTTCGAGGGAATCGGCGACGACGAAATAATCGGCGATTTCGAATCGCTCGTGCTCGCTAAGGGTGCCGCCGGACTGGAGCTGGACCGTTACGACCCGAAGCTAGGTAGCCCCAAGAACACCATCATCCTCGCCTCATCCTACGGTCACTCGAACTTCTATCAGCGCACGGTCGAGGAAGTCAACGTCAACAGCGGACAGCTCGGAGGCGGCGAAGACCCCGAAGTCAGGTCCGATCTCGTGTACTTCGAGACTCCCAATGGAGGAGCGGTGTTCTCGGTCGGGTCGATAACCTGGTCAGGAAGCCTGTCCTACAACAACTACCAGAACAACGTGTCTCGAATCACCGGAAACGTCCTGATCCGATTCGCCGGAGGCAAGTCCGACTAGGGACTTATCTGGCAGCGATCTCCGGCTGGTGCTCTCGCAGCCATACCAAAAGCGGCACGTCCTCGTCGCTCGGCGAAGACCGTCCGAATTCGCTGGTCGTGTGCCCCAATAGCTGCTTGCGGATGGGCGACGCCGCCTCGTATATCTCCGGCGGGATCGTCATCTGGTCCCGCACCGCAATCCATCGATAGCCGTAACCGTAGAACATCACCTTTCGGACGAACGGCGAGTAATTCGTGGTCCCGCAATGCCACATGCGCCGGTCGAATATCACCGCCGTCCCCGGCTTCACCAGCACCGGGATCGCGCCTTCCGGCTGCCCCGTTCCGCCGAGTGGCATTTCGACCTTGTTCCGCAAGTGACTGCCCGGTATCACCCAGAAATTCCCACGGCCCGGTTCCGTCAAGTCAGTCAGGAAATAGCCGACCTTTAGCGAAATCCGCGGGCGCGGATCCGTCTCCATGTCGAAATTGAGACGGCCCGAGTCCTGGTGCCAACCGAAGGTCTTCCCGTTGGGGTCGAATGTGCCCGGCGCCTGCTCGGTGATGATCAGGTGGCTGTGGTACAGGAATATGTTCCAGCCAAGGATTCCCCATACCTTGGGCAAGATCCGCTCGTAGTCGACCATGTCGAAGAATGCCGGGTCCGCCGAGAGGAAATTGGGAGCCGCGACATAGCCCTTGATATCCGACTCGACGATGTCGGTAAGGCGGTCCTCCCGGTAGCTGCGGTCCACAGTCTCGATCAGGGATTCGACCTTCTCCGGCGGCAGCGCGTCCTCGACGATCAAATAACCCTCCCGCTCGAATGTCTCCCGCTCCTCGTCCGTAAGCGCGTATTGCAAGCAGCTCGGGTCCAACGTCTCCTCCGATCCAAGGGCAACCTGAGCGTCGCCATATTGGAATAGACCGATTGACGCGCGGATTATATGGCCTCGTCGCCGGTCGTTGGCACGTCTGCGAAAGCGGTCGACCCGCAACTTCTCGCCTCACAATTCGCCCAGCGCGAC
>JAPOVO010000316.1 GCA_026708165.1 Chloroflexota bacterium
GTTGGAGCCATCCCAGCAGGAGTTGCTGCTCTATCTGGAAGGAGCTATTCCCGAATATGGCGCCGTAATCGTCTCGGACTACGAAAGCGGCGTCGTAGATGCCCCGATCCTCGAATACGTCCTCTCCAGCGCCGAGCGACACGGTAAGCAAGTTATCGTCGATTCCCACGGCGGCTTTGCGCGCTTTCAGGGAGTGACCGCGGTAACCCCCAATCAACCGGAAGCCGAGGCCGAACTCGGCATGGCTATGGCCGATGACAGAGCACTCGAATCGGGTGGCAACGAGCTGCGAGCGCGCCTGGACTGCACTCATCTCCTCATAACGCTCGGCGGTAACGGAATGGCGCTCTTCAGCCGTGGCGAGCCCATGAAGAGGGTGGCCGCGCACTCTGTGCCTGGACTGGTCGACGCCACCGGCGCCGGAGATACCGTGGCCTCCGCTTTCACGTTATCGCTCTTGGGCAATGCCGACCCTGTCGAGGCGGCGGAGATCGCCAACGCAGCGGGAGCGGCCGTCGTCTCCAGGCTCGGCGCGTCGACAACCCGCCCGGAAGAAGTGGCGGCGATGTTCGAAGCGGCCGGTGACTGACTCGGCTTCGGCCCCAGTCGTCGAGCTTGTCGATGCCGGTAATTACCTGGGAGCGCCGAGGCGATCGTCGCAGACTGTCGTACTAACGAACGGCTGTTTCGATCTGATTCACCACGGCCATATGCAGTTTCTGCAGGCGTGCGCAAGCCTGGGGGACGTTCTCGTAGTTGGCCTGAACGACGACGAATCCGTCACCACGCTCAAGGGGCGGGGACGCCCCGTCCTTGCGGCCGATCAACGTGCCCAAGTCCTCGCCGCGATCAGATGGGTCGATCTCGTCGTCATATTTCAGCAGTTGACCGCCGGACGCCTGATCGAGGTCGTGCGACCGGACGTCTACGTAAAAGGGGCCGAGTACGATCCGGCCTCCGGCGACCGTCCGCTTCCGGAATTGGAGTCCGTAACCAAAGCCGGATGCAAGCTCCACTTCGTCAATTTGACTCCGGGCGCATCGTCATCTGACATGTACCGCCGCGCATCCGCCGCCGTTCCGCGAGATCCCACCGATCAAGGCTGAAACAGGTAAGCGGATAGCATTCGCGGCTACGCTGGTCGCCGCCGGAAACGTCTTGAGCAGACTGCTCGGTTTTATCCGTGAACCTGTCATCGCGGCCCTGTTCGGGGCTACAGGCACGGCCGACGCGTTCGAAGTTGCCACGCGAGTCCCGAACATGCTGTTCGACGTGGTTGTTGGCGGCGCGATCTCCGCGGTCCTGGTCCCTGTTTTCAGCGGACTCGCCGATGATAGAGAGCGGTCCGCCAGGCTCTTTTACACCCTTCTGCTGATTGTGGGAGTACTCATCGCCGCCGTCGCCGGAGCGCTGATCGCGCTTGCACATCCCTTTGTAACGCTCCTGGCACCCGCCTTTTCCGACGAAACGCACGACATGGCTGTGACCATGCTTCGAATAACGTTGCCCGCGGTGATTCTGCTGGGTATTTCGGCGGTGGCGTCAGGACGGCTGTACGCCGCCGAGAGATTCGCCTTTCCGGCATTCAGCGTCTCCGCTTTGAACGGCACGTTGATCGTTGGCGCGCTCGCCCTTACTCCGCTCGTCGGACCGCCTGGCGTGGCGCTCGGCTATCTGGCCGGGGCGGGGGCACATCTCGCGATTCAAATCCCCGGGCTGATAGCCGAGAAAATCCCGCGATCCCGCCCGAACCCGTTTGGCAACCCTGATCTCCGGACTGCGATGCTGCTCTACGCTCCCGTTTTGGGAGGGCTGATTTTCACGCAGTTCATTACGTCAATAGACACGCGGCTTGCTTCGGGCGCCGGCGAGGGAAGCCTGGCCATGATGCGATTCGCCACCCGGCTTCAGCAGTTCCCGTTGGGCATCGTAGTCGCCGCCGTGAGTCTGGCGTCGCTGCCCGCCCTGTCTCGCGCGGCGCCGACCCGGTTCGCGGACCTTCCCAAGGCCCACGACTTCAAGCAGGTCTTGAGCGGGATCATCCGCTACATGCTTCTTCTGATAATTCCCGCAACAGTACTCGTGATCGGTATGTCGGAGCCACTAGTCCGGTTCGTCTACCAACGAGGCGAGTTCGTCCCTGCTGCTACGAGCCCCACTTCGATAGCACTCGTAATCTATGCGCTTCAGCTTCCTCTCGTAGCCCTGGACCAAATTTTCATATTCGCGTACTACTCCGCTCGCAATACGCTCACTCCCGTGCTCATGGGTGTCGCAGGAGGATTCGTCTATCTCGCAGTCGCACTGCCGCTGGTTGAAAGCGCGGGATTTCACGGCCTCGTCTGGGCCAATACGATCCAGAACAGTCTTCACGGACTCGTGCTCGGTCTTCTGCTGTGGCGGGCGCTTCGTGCGAGGCCCGACGCGGTGATTCTTCGGTTCGCCGCCAGGATGCTGCCCGCGACTCTGGCGTTGGCGGCAGGCTGCTTCTTGGGAACTCAAGTCGCTCTTCTAGTCGAACCGGGATCCGAAGCGAGCTTCGTAACACTCGTGATCGCCGGCTCAATTGGGCTGGCTGCTTATGCTGCCGCACTATGGCTCTTCAGGGTCCAGGAAGCACGAACGGCGGTCCAAACGATTATGGCCAGTGCGCGGAGATTACTTCGCCCATCGTCCCCAGCTTGATTGCACCTACGTTCGGGTCCACGAAGGACCTTAGAATCTGACACCATGGATTTCGGCCTCAATCGCGAAAAGCTCTCCTATTCCCTGGAGGAGCGGGTTGTCGTCGTCACGGGTGCCAGCCGGGGATTGGGTGAGGCTATAGCGTTGGCCTGCGCCCAGGCCGGAGCTTCGATCGCGCTCGCAGCGCGATCGACGAGAGCCATTGTCGCGCTGGCCAAGAAGATTAACTCCGCGGGCGGGCGGGCCATCGCGGTTAAAACCGACATGACCGATAGGGAACAATGCCGGATACTTGTGGGCGAGACCGTGCGCGAGTTTGGCCGGCTGGACGTCATGATCAACAACGCCGGTATTCCGCTAGCTGGCAAGCCGACCCTTGAGGTGCAGCCCGACGAGTGGCGCGCGCTAATCGACGGAAACCTGACCAGCGCCTTCTACGGATGCCAGGCTGCGGCGGAGGTGATGGTGCAAGCCGGCTCCGGCAAGGTCATCAATATGTCGTCCCAGTTCGGCTCGGTCGGCTATCCGGGCAGGGCAGCCTACTGTTCAGCTAAGGGAGGCGTAGAGCAGCTAACCCGCGCCCTGGCGGCCGAATGGGCCCCCCATGGGACGCAGGACAACGCTACAGCACCTCCTTACCTCGAGACTGACTTTAACTTCGACCGTGTAATGTCGA
>JAPOVO010000050.1:0-2392 GCA_026708165.1 Chloroflexota bacterium
CGCTCGCCTGCATCAGCAGAGCCTTGTGCCCTCCCCTTTCAAGGCGCGCTTCGAGGCATCCTAAGTCGACCGAGCGGCCCCATTCCACCTCCAGAACGTCCGCTTCGATCCCGTATGCCGCGCAAAGCTCCGTCCAGCGTTCGCCGAACTTGCCGCCCTCGATGACGAGCGCGGAATCACCCGGAGAGAGCAGGTTCGCCACCGCCGCCTCCATGCCGCCCGAACCCGAAGCGGCGAGGGTGATGACGTCGCCGCTCGTCTGGAAGAGCCATTCGAGGCCGCGCCGCGTTCTTTCGAAGTGCGCTTCGAACTCTCGCGTACGGTGGTGAATCAGGGGCCGCGCCATGGCTTCGAGCACCCGGTGGGGGACCGGCGTGGGACCGGGGGCCATGAGGTGGTGCTTGTTCATTTTTCGCTCTTTCCCTGAAGTGAGTCGTTGCGGACGAACATGCGGCTACGCCCAAAGGATATACCATTCCACGCAAAACCCCTCAAGCGAGATCGTGTGAAAATGGCGTTCTGACCCGCCGATCCAAAAAGGACCGCTTATGGATGCCGGCATATGGCCCGGCAGAAAAGGCAAGAATACAAAACGGTCATCCACGCACAAAAAAACCGGGGGGCCGAAGCCCCCCGGTCGTCGTCGCGTCAGATGAGGACGCGAGCGTCTTTATGCTGCTAGAAGATGTGGCGCAGCGTCCAGCCGACCGCCCAGCCGTCGTCGATCTCGGGGTCGTTCACGCCTCTGCCGTAATCGCCGCGCAGAATAACGGCGCCCACACCGCGAAGTTCGAGATTCGAGTGGATCTTCCACTTGAAGCCGGCGTTGAGCTCAGTGCCGAATTCCTTCGCGTCCATCGTGTCCGCTGCATTGGAAGGCTCGGCGGAATTGTAAAGGGATACGCCGCCGCCCAGCGTCAGGGTCTTGCTGACTTTGAAGTCGGCCAGTCCCTCGATCACGGTCGCGCCGTTCAAGGCGCCCAGGTGCACGCTTCTGATACCGTTGCTCAGAGCCGTCCAGCGGCGCGAACTCATGATGTGGCCGCCGACGAACCAGCCGGAACCGCCTTCCTGGGGCGTCCTGAAGCGGCCGTCTTCGCCGGCCTTGGAGCCGTCGTTGCCGGAGAGCATCGTGAGGTTGCCGCTCAGCTTCAGCTTGCCCAGGCTGGTGGAAGTCCGCACCAGACCGGCCCAACCCGAGAGCTCATCGCCGCTCGAGAGGTCACCTTCCTGGATGACGACTGAACCGTTCACGTTCAGGATGCCCACCTTGGTTTTCGCGTGGACGCCGAGGAAGCTGTAGTCATAGCCGCCTTCCGCCGCGTCTCTCGAATTGGCCGCCCACGGCGTAAGCGTGAGATTGGGGGCCACTTTGACGCCCATGCCGACATAGTAATCCGTCTTGTCGTTGTTGTCCGGGCCGGTGTCTTCACTCGCCTTGGTCATGAACGCGCTGAGCGAGATGTTCTTGCTGAGCTTGCCGTAGATCGCAATGCCCGGCTCACGATGACGGCCGCCGCTGTCGTAGATTTCCTTGTCCGGAGAGAAATAGTCCGTCCGGCCCATGCGCATGCGGAGCGAACTGCCTGGAACCGCGTAGTCGATTACCCAGCGGTTGACACCCACGGTCTGTCGACTGGCGTTGGTGAAGCCGCCGTTCGCGCTTTGGAACTCCGGTTCCCACACGGCCGTGACGGCGCCGCTTTTCACCGTGAAGCGCGGACGGATGAGCGCGTCCAGGTAATTCCTCTTGTCGTTTGCGTCATCGTCCCCGTCTTTATTGACGTTTTCGCTGGATCCGCGCACCCGGAAGAAGCCGCTCATTTTGAAGTCGGCCGCGTACGAGGGCGCTACAAACGTCACGACGAGCGCCAGCGCAAATAGTGCTAACAGAATTTTCCTCATGTGTATTTCTCCTCATCGAGGTTTCACAAAAAAATGTTGCCGTCTTCCTTCATTTTTAATCGTGTTTGATGTCTTGGTTGTTCAATGCTTCTGCATCTGTGCATCGTTGCCTGCGACAGGGCTCCTCCTCCGCATCACCCCCTCTCTTCAATGCCACCCCGTACGTCGACAAGGTTCTATCGAGCGAACCGGTATTTTTGTCGCTTATGTAAACACTTTCGCATTAAAGAAAATCGTCATTACATTCCCCATTTCCCAAAGAATAGAGAAGATGGTGTTCTTTGTCAACAAACAATCCCAAGGGAAATCCAAAAAAATCATCCCTCTTTCATTCGTATCTCACATAGGTCTCCAAAGTGGGGCTAATGCTTTAACGGTTGCAAAATCAAATTCTTGCAAGAATTTTCGATTCAATTAAGAATAATGCGCAATTCCTCGGCCCAACAGGCGCCACTCAATTCAAGAAAAAAATTTCCATTCAACGGGT
>JAPOVO010000050.1:2402-3361 GCA_026708165.1 Chloroflexota bacterium
CTGAAATTGCGCCTTGAGCCTTTGAAAATCGGCCCAGGCTTCACACCTGTGAAGCAGAGAATGCCATTCCCTGATCTTGTAAAATCAAATCCGGCAACCGGTTTTCTCAGAATATATCTTCCGCGATACTCCCGGCAACCCGCTCCGCCGCCTCGTGCGCGGAATCGCGCGCCAGGTGCGCGTAACGCGCCGTGGTTTGTACGTGGGCGTGGCCCAGGAGCTTCGCGATGACGGGAAGTCCTTCTCCCAGCGCGAGCGCTCTCGAGGCGTAGGAGTGGCGAAGGTCGTGGAGCCGCACGTCATCGAGACCCGCCCGCGCGCGGACGGGTCGCCAGACGTGATCCAGGCTGCTCAGGCGCGCGCCCGGCTTCCTGCCGGGAATGACCCAGGGATTCCCCTCTACCCGGGGGAGGGCGGCCAGGAGCGCGACCGCCTGCGGCGGAAGCGAGACGACCCGCGCGCCTGTCTTGGAATCCGGCAGCCTCAGCTCACCCTCGTCCAGCGCCACGTCCTCCCAGCGGAGAGTGAGTATTTCGGACTTCCGGCACCCCGTCAGCATAAGCAGGCGTATGGCGGCCAGAGCGGACGCAGACGCCCCGCCCTGATTCTCCATTTCTTCCAGAACGGATCCCAGGCGCGTAAACTCCTCATCCGTCAGGAACCGCTCCCTCTTGCGTTCGGGGTATTTGACGATCAACCGGCAGGGGTTGCACCCCTCGGGCGCCAGTCCCCAGTTCTCGGCCAGCCTGTACATCGCATAGAGGATCCGGACGACCATGTTCGCAACGCCGGGCGTCTCACAAAGGCCCTGGTGCAGTTCCGCCACCTGCGCCCGCTCCAGCGCCATGATCGGCAGCCTGCCCAAAGCGGGCACGATGTGCTTCCGTACGACCGCCCTGGTCTTCGCGACGGTGCTCGGCTTGCAGCGCACCGAGATGTATTCGGTGAGGTACCGCTCG
>JAPOVO010000104.1 GCA_026708165.1 Chloroflexota bacterium
CGGCTCCAGCGTTCCGTAAGACCTGTTCGGCCACGGCCCGCAAGTCATCGGCGGACTTTACAGTCATGTGACCTCCGTCCTGGCAAAAGCGCCAGTGTGTGGCTGAACTTCAGCGCGTTCCGAGAGATTGGCCGTCCGCACGCCTACTATTGACATACGATCCGGCACTTTGCCGCAAGTTTACGAACCAAAGCGCTATCGACGAAATGGTCGATTGAACGCGACGCTAATCCGGAGGCCTATCCAGCCGGAAGCCGTCCTCCGCTTCATTTACGACAATCGTGGTATTCACCGGAACGTCTTCCAGAACAGTCGTCTTGCCTGACGCCGGCCAGTGGATCGTTATCCGGTCAACGCTCTCTATTTCGTTCCCAAGGCCGAAGTGTTCGACTAGCTCGCTTTGTCCCAGGAAGTGGCTCCGCACTCCAATCTCACGAAGTTGGACCGGCCCTCCCAATATCGGGCTCACCGTCACTCTGGCCCCAAGTCCCGCCGGATTCGATTCCACGCCTTCTAGCCGCAGCCGTATCCATGCCTTGTCGTTGCCGCCTTCATTTCGATAGAGCTTGGGCGCGCCGCCCGTGTTTACGATGAACAGGTCCAGATCGCCGTCCCCGTCGTAGTCCAGTGTCAGGATTCCCTTCCCAGCGGCCTCGTGCTCCAACCCGATGGACCGCCCGATTTCTCGCATCGGACCGTCCCCAACGTTTTCCCACAGCCGCATATAGTCGAGTTGCGGATTCTCGATGTCTTCGTGGTGCATCCCATTCACCATTGAAAGATCGAGATCCCCATCGTTGTCGTAATCGAAGAAGACCGCCCCCCACCCCCAACCGCCATCGCGTACCGCCGCGAGGTCCGTGGCGTCGCTGAACCGCCTTCCCCCTTCGTTGCGGTACAGCCGGTTGCCGCTCGCGTCGCGTGGATCGCAGTCCTCCCCGCTCAGACACTCGTCGGACGCGTTGAATATCGACGTTACGAACCAGTCCAGATCGCCGTCGCCGTCGTAGTCGCCGAAGGTCGACCCCATGCCGCTCTTGTCGGACCCGACGTTAGCCATAAGAGTTCCGTCGGTGAAGGTCCCGTCCCCGTTGTTCCAGAACAATCGCGTGTGTCCGTAGTCTGAAACGGCCGCCAGGTCCGGCCAGCCGTCTCCGTCCAGATCGGTAAACGCCGACGCAAATGCAAACGGACCGCGCGAAGCCTGGCCCGTGCCCAGAACCTCTATGCTCTTTTCGCTCTGCGATCTGACGTCGTCCAGCACCACGCCAGCCGCAACCGTAACGTCCTCGAAGTGGCCCGGCGCCGCCGGACCCCGGTTGCGCAGGAGGCGGGCGTGCGAGAGATCGCCCTCCGGAATCAGCGACGACGCGCCCCATTCGCTCACGTGAATGTCCACCCATCCATCGAGATCGTAGTCTCCGACAGCGATGCTGAAGCCGCTGTGCGGTTGTTCCGTCTCAATCGCCGCGCCGCGCGATACCGCTTCCTCCGTAAAGCCGCCCGACCCGTCGTTTATGAAGAGATAGAACCGCTTGTCGGAGATGGTGGTCACGTATAGGTCCTTATCCCCGTCCCGGTCGACGTCGAGCCATACCGCGCCGTTCGAGCGAAGATCAAACCGGTCAAGTCCGGCGTTCGCTGACCAGTCCTCGAAACGGCCGTCACCGCGATTACGAAACAGGATGTCGGGCCCGCCAGCCCGGATTCACTGGTTAGCGTTTTATCCATCACCGTCGAAGTCGGCGGCCGCCGCGCCTCCGCTCATCCGCTCGGGGAAGCAGAAGTCGCCCGGACCGGACCCCTTGAGTCCGCCGTCGAGCATCGTAAATATCGAAAGGTTGCGCACGCCAAGCAGGCACAGGCCTCGCGGTTCCATGGATTGCTGCTGGTAGAGGAGCCCGGCTTCTTCCGTCACGTCCGTGAACCTGACTGTCACCCCTGCGGGTGCCGCCGGTTTCTCCGTATCCCCGGCCAGAGTCGACAGCGGCGATGTGGCGATATGCGCTCCCATCGCCACGACCGCCAGTCCCCCCGCCAGGCCGAGTGACCACGTTGCCGCGCCGAGACCCGCGACGGCGCGCACCGGCATCACCTTCGAAAGTCCCCAGAACGTTATCGGTCCGCCGGCGGCGGCGGTGAACAACAACGCCACCGCAGGTCCCGTACCCATGCCGATAAGCAGTAGCGCCACGACCAGCGGAATCTCAAACATCAACGGCACGTTGATCAGGATCCCAAACGTAGCCGCAATCGCCACTCCCGTGAGGTTGTCTTCCAGGCAGCAGGAGACAGCGTCTGGGCTGATGAACTGGATCACGAGCGCGCTCAGGAATCCGGCGATAACCATTATTGGGCCGAGCCGAACTAGGTACCGGAAGCTCGCCAACGCCCAGTCCTTGAATCCCTCCGAAATCACCGCCGACCATGTGGCGGGTTCCGACTCCGTAGCTCCGGTCGCCGAGGCGGATTCGGAAATCAACCTCCTCCGCCCTACGGTCCACACGACCGCCGGTCCAATCAGCAACACTCCCAGCAAACTCAGCGCTAGTCGGGATCCGGCCACAAGCGGACTGAACACCAGTGCGGTCATCACGACCGCCGGCACGTTCAGCGTGGACGACGCCTGCACCATGGCTATCGTCTCGCCGACTCCCGCTCCACGGCGTCGAAACGCCGCCGATACCGGAACGATGCACGCCGAGCAGAGCGTCATCGGCGCGCCTATGAAAAACCCCTTGACAATTCCCCGCATGTTCTCGCGAGAGGAGCCGATGTTGTCTGCCTTTGGCAGCAAGAACGCTTCGGCCAGGCCGGCCGCCAGGAATGCAAACGTCATCCCCACGGAAACGAGTTGCAGATAGGCAAGCGAAAACTCCCACCATCGAGACAGCAGCCCCGCATCGCGGTCCGACTCGACGCAGAATCCCTGAAAGCACCGCGCGGCCGGCGCAGTTGCGGCCACTAGGTCGGCGCGTACCTCATCCAGCTTGGGAACGCGATTGAACGTGAGGAAAACCGCCAGCAGCGCGCCAAAAATTGCGAGACCGAGCACACGCTTTTTGGTAAAGAAGGCGCGCGCGGTCGCTGCTATCTGTGTACTCGAAGCGCCAACCGGTCGTTGCTGGCGCAAGCGAGACATCAGAGCCATTTAGTCGGCAATCTCCAATGTCAATTCCACGAATCAAAATCCTATAGGTATCCGAACGAACGAGGGCTGAACTTCATAGACCCAATTCCCAATCAATTCACGCTCGCATTCTAGGCGCGCGCCGACTTGGAAATCTCCCGCCCTTATAGCACTATTCGGCATCAGCGGCGGAAGATCGATAATTTGAGAGTCACGTTACCGCCACTC
>JAPOVO010000288.1 GCA_026708165.1 Chloroflexota bacterium
CCGTCGATCGCGATTGCGCCCTTGCCTTCCTCGAGAGCCTTGCTGTATTCGGCGACGATCCGGCGCCCCTTGGCTATGTCGTCCGAGGAAGGCGTGAAAACGTCGTTGGCAACGTCGATCTGATTCGGATGGATAGCCCACTTCCCGTCGCACCCGAGCGCTAGGGCCATTTCACAGGACTGCCGGTAGCCGTCTAGGTTGGCGTAGTCGGCGTACGGACCGTCGATCACCTGGATCTCGGCCGCTCTGGCCGCGACGACGATCCGGTGTATCGCGTAATGCCAAACATGCCCCGGATAGTTCTCGCTGGCGCCTATGGAAAGGCCTCTGGCTGGGACGCTGGCGGAATAGTCGCCGGGCCCGAAGATCAAGCATCGCAGTCTCTCGCTGGCGAATGCGATCTCGTTGACGTTCACCATCCCCATGGCGGTCTCAATCTGGGCTTCGATGCCGATCGCTCCGATTTCCAGACCGTTGTTTTCCTCAATCTGGGTGAGAAGCGTGTCGAGCATATAGACGTCGGCTGCAGAGTTGGCTTTGGGCAGCATGATTGTGTCGAGAGCTTCGCCGCCGCCCTCGACGATTTCGATCAGATCGCCGTAGAACCATTTAGTGTCGAGTCCGTTGACCCGCACGCACGCGATCTTGCCGGACCAGTCAAACTCATTCAGGGCCTGAACCACGGTGTTTCGAGCTTCGACTTTGGCATTGGGAGCGACGCTGTCCTCCAGGTCCAGAAATACCTCGTCGGCGGCGCTCTGGCTTCCCTTTTCGAGCATGCGGATATTCGAGCCTGGACTGGCAAGTTGGCACCGACGTAGTTCCAAAGAACTGCCTCCTTATTTCTGCGTCACTGTGTGCACTGTCTATTCGGCAATAAGCGCGCCAGCTTCAATGTTTATTGAAGGAAGGCGGAATGGCGTTTATCAATTGAGATTTTAGACGTTATGGGTTGCGAAGTAGAAAATCGGCGGCTGGTAACGCTTGAGGCTTATCTGCTATTCAACCACCTTCATGCGACTGCGTTTTGGCGGTGTTGGCGCATGATGCCCTTTGAGTTCGGTGCGCAGTTGATGTGGACTTAGTTTGTTCGTGTTTTGTATGTTATATTGCGGATCCACTGTTTTGATTTGGGGAAAGCGTGGTCTGCTGCTCACAAGTGAGCACAGGGCGGCAAAGGAGCGAATAAAGCAAGCTGTGGGAGAGTCTTTGTTGAAGGTCTCCGAAATCCCGGAGTCCGTGCCGCAGGCAATGGCTCCATCGGGAGGGGAGGGGGACTTATGTCCTTCTTACTTTGGCCCTTTTTCGGAGCAGGGAGAAGGGTACCGTCAGGCGGCACGGCGGAAGTCTTTACGAGAAGCAGTGCTGAAGGTGGAGCGGCGCTGGGGAATTCGAGCCTCGGGACGTCTGTTCGCCGGGCGTTATACGCCATCGCCGGGACTGGCTACCGGGTTGCCCGAGCTGGACGCCGCCACCGGCTTCGAGGGGCTGCCCTGTGGCAAGCTGACCGAGCTAACCGGTGGGTCTTCCAGCGGCAAGCTGACCTTGGCGCTGCGTGCCTTGACCACCGCCATGAATGGAGGCGGCGTGGCTGCCTATATCGACCTGCCGAGGCAGTTCTATCCGCCCGCGGCGGCTGCGGTGGGAATCGACCTGCGGCGCTTGGCGGTAGTACGTCCCGACGATGCCAAGGGCGCGTTGAGGGCGGCGTCCAACCTGCTGAACAGTGAGGGGTTCGACGCCGTGCTGCTCGACATGGCCGATCAGGACGCGCATCCGAACATTTTGGCGCGGCTGGCGGGTCTCGCGGGCCGTGCCGCTGCCTCGTGCATCGTCACCACCGAGCGAGGGCTGATGGGACTACGTTTCTATTCGTCGCTGCGGCTGGGCGTGGTCCGGCGCGGCTGGCTTTGGCATGAAGGGGCGATGGGCCTTGCGCCCGCGGGTATGAGGCTCCAAGTCAACGTTCTCAAGAGCCGTAGCACGGCAGGGCTGCGCAGGCTCGTAGTCGATTGTCCGTTCATAGGGAGGCAAGTTGAAGAGGAAGACGGTCTGCGTACGCATACCGCGTTTCCGGACATCACTGGAAACCAGAGAGCGTCCGGAGTGGCGGTCGCTGTCGCTAGCCATCTTCGAGCCGCGAGCTAAGGACCGTCGGCTCGTCGAGGTCTCGCTTGCCGCGGAGGCGGCTGGCATTCGACTCGGCATGGCTTTCAAGGAAGCCCAGCTTAGGTGTCCGCAGGGTGTCTATCTTCCGGACGCTCCGGATAAATACGAGGCGGCCTTCGATGGAGTGCTGGAGATACTGGACTGTTTTTCGCCTTCGGTAGAAGACTCAGGAGTAGACCTTGCCTTTATAGACGCCACCGGTCTGGAACGGCTTTATGGTTCCGACTCGAGTCTGTGTGAACGGGTCCGCAGGGAGATATACGAACGCCTCGAGCAGACTCCTTATATAGGCCTTGCGACCGGCAAGTTCGCGGCGGAGATTGCGGCTCTCACGTCCGAAGAGGTGGGGGGCAAGGTAGTGAATTCGACTGACCGTGAGTTCCTGGCCCCACAATCGGTGGATCTTCTTCCGCTCCCGGAACAGTCGCTGGAGCAGCTGCGGCTACTGGGCGTGCGTACGATGGGTGAATACGCCGCGCTTCCTCGCAATTCGGTCCGTTTACGTTACGGGACTGAAGGATCGCTGGCTTGGCGTCTGGCGCAGGGTGACGACCGGCGGCCGGTCGAAGGCCGGGAGCGTCCGCTGGTGCTGAGCGACGAAATGCAGTTCGAGTGGGAGGAGCACAACCTCGATCGCATAACGTTTGCTCTGCAAGGCCTTTCGGAGCGGCTCGCGGCGCGGCTGCGATCCAGAGGCATGATGTCGCGGCGGATGCGGGCTGAGATAGGCCGCTCCGATGGCGTGTCGAAATCGTTCACGCTTAACCTGCCGGAACCTTCGGCCCAGGCTCGCACTTTCCGTGATGCCGTCCGGTGGTATCTGGACGCGAGTGAAGCGTCCCGCGAGCCGACCTCCAGCCTCGACGAAATGCCGCTCGACGAGCCTGGGGTGGAGTTCATCCGGATGCAAGTGGACGAGCTGTCAGCTTTTGAAGGGAAGGCGATTGGGATGCTGCCCAATCGGGCAGACCGGCTGGAACGGGCCAATCGCGCCTTGAGCCGTTTACAAGTAGAGCTGGGGGAAGGAGCGGTCTACCGGACCAAGCTATGTCTGGAAGAGCGCCTGCCGGAACGTGCTTTCCGCAAGGTCGGCGCCTACTTTGAAGATACGGACTTTAAGGAATCGGAGCTGTCAGCCCGAAACTCTTACCCTCCTGAGGAACGCTACGCTGCCGATTCGGGG
>JAPOVO010000142.1 GCA_026708165.1 Chloroflexota bacterium
CTTACAAGAACTATGCCCCATACTTCGCAGCTAAAGGCGGCGTGGTTGCGTTGACGAAAGTCATGGCCAAGGAACTCGCTCCGACCGTGCTTGTAAATGCCATAGCTCCCGGGCCAATCTTATTGCCGGAGGACTTCACACCCGAAATGATCCGGGGCGTCGAGAGAGCCACGCTTGTAAAGCGAATCGGGAATCCGGAGGATATAGCGCAAACGGCACTGTACTTGATCGAAGGCACCGACTTCGTGACGGGCGCCGTGATCACCGTCGATGGAGGACGGCAAGTCGTTTAGTGATGATTGAGTGGACATGATGTATGAGATCGTAAAACGCGTCGATTTTTCGTTCGGTCACCGGCTCGTCGACTATCAAGGCAAATGCAACCGGCCCCACGGCCATAACGGCGTGGCGGAGATCCGCCTTGCCACGGACACGCTCGACGAGGCCGGCATGGTGGCGGATTTCGGCGACGTTGGCGACGCGGTAGGCGGCTGGATAAAAGCCCACCTCGACCATCGAATGATCCTGAGGGCGGACGATCCTCTGGCCCGGGCAGTGGCAGCGCTTGGTGACGACGCGTATCTCATGGCTGAAGAGCCAACTGCCGAGAACATGGCGAGAATGATCTACGGCAAGGCCTCTGAAATGGGACTACCCGTAGTGAGCGTAACTATGTGGGAGACTTCCGACTCACGCGCGACCTATGCCCCAGCCCAGGCGGAGTCTGGCGCGGGCGATGGCGTGGTCGAAAGGCGTGCGGCGCTCGTTTAGACGCGACGCATCATGTGTGAATATTGAAGCGACGCAAGTAAATCGGAGTGAGGCCGCGCGCGGGACGAATTGTGTGACATAATATGTTGACGGTCCGAAGCGGACCGTCTTGTTTGTGTTTGGTGGGAGCGATTCGTAGTGCCTTCGAGAGACGATAGGTCAGTTATAACCCTGGCTTGCGGGGAATGCAGTAGGCGCAATTACGCGACCACCAAGAATCGCCGAAACAATACGGGCAGGCTCCAGCTAAGGAAATATTGTCGTTGGTGCCGGCAGCATACCGACCACAGGGAGACGCGTTAGGCAAATACCCGATGGCAGTCGCGAAGCGAAGAAGCAAGCGCCGGACCAGACGCCGGTCTTCCGCCGGCGGATTCAGGTCGCTTCTCGACCGCGGGCCGTTTCGGTTTGTAAGGGACACTTATGGCGAGCTTCGCCGCTCGCACTGGCCCTCGCAGCAGGAGACGACCAGGCTTACGCTAATAGTTCTCGGGGTCTGCCTGCTGCTTGCGGCCATTCTGGGGACCTTCGACTTTGGACTGTCCCGGTTGAGTGAATTGATATTCGGCTAGATATGTTGAGGCGGTCGAGTTGATTGAGGAAGACAGAACACGCGGACAGTGGTATGTCCTAAACACCTATTCAGGCTACGAAAACAAAGTAAATGACAACCTCCGGCACAGAATCGAGACGATGGAAGCCGAGGACAAGGTCTTCGAGATCGTAGTGCCGGAGGAAGAGGTAGAGGAAGTCCGGCAGGGCGAACGGCGGCGTGTCAAGCGCAAGATGTATCAAGGTTACGTCCTGGTACGGATGGAGATGGACGACCAATCATGGTTTGTCGTCAGAAACACCCCGGGCGTTGTTAACTTTGTCGGGACCGGCAACCGGCCGACGCCCTTGCCTCAGACAGAAGTCGATGAGATCTTCAAGCAGATCGCCGGCGAAGTCGCTCGCCCGCAGGTGAGCCTCGCGGTTGGCGAGATGGTCAAGATCATCGACGGTCCGTTCTCCGAGTTCCTGGGCACGGTGGACGAAGTCAACCAGGACAAAGGCAGAGTCCGCGTAATGGTCTCGTTCTTTGGCCGCGATACCCCTGTAGAGTTGGACTTTCTGCAGGTGGAGCGTGTCAAAGGCGGATCGCCCATTCCAGGTTAGAGCGACAACTTATTAGCGAGGAATAGCTGAGATTTGGCGAAGAAAGTTCTGACAGTGGTAAAGCTCCAGCTGTCAGCCGGCGAGGCGACCGTAGCACCGCCGGTTGGCCCAAGCCTGGGGCAACATGGTGTAAACAGCGTTCAGTTTTGCAAGGAATACAACGAGCGGACACGAGCGCAGCAGGGATCGATTATTCCGGTAGAGATAACCATCTTTGCCGACAGGTCGTACCCGTTCATAACCAAAACGCCGCCGACCAGCGACTTGCTCAGAAAGGCTGCCGGCGTCGAAAAAGGAAGCGGCACTCCCCGCAATGAGATCGTAGGAAGCGTTTCCAGGAGTCAACTGCGCCAGATCGCCGAAGTCAAGATGCCCGATCTCAACGCGATGGACGTGGAAGCGGCCGAAAAAGTCGTTGCCGGCACGGCTCGCAGCATGGGACTGAGTATCGGCTCCGAATAAGCAAGAAATAGACGGAGGTCAAATGACAGTGAGATCGGAAATCGAAGGTGTCTAGAAAGGGAAAGCGCTACAAAGGCGCCGTGGAGCTCATAGAGAGGGACAAGGCATATTCGCCGGAAGAGGCCCTGGAGCTTGTGCCTGAGACGTCCATCACGAAATTCGACGCTTCGGTCGAGTTACACCTGAATCTGGGAGTCGACCCCACTCGTCAGGACCAGCAGGTGCGCGGTACTTTGACGCTTCCTCATGGAACCGGCAAGACACAACGAGTGGTCGTTTTTGCAGCCGGCGACAAAGCCAGCGAGGCGATGGAAGCGAACGCCGACGAAGTGGGCGCCGAGGACCTCGCAAAGAAGATTCAAGGTGGATGGCTGGAGTTTGACGCTGCGGTTGCGACGCCAGACATGATGCGTGTCGTCGGCCCTTTGGGCCGCATCCTGGGACCGCGAGGTCTGATGCCAAATGCACGGGCGGGCACGGTTACGCAGAACGTAAAGCAGGCCGTGACCGAGTTGAAGGCCGGCAGGGTCGAGTTCCGGGTCGACCGGACCGGAAACGTGCACATGATCATTGGACGCGCGTCGTTTGCGACTGAACAGCTTCGGGAGAACCTTACGGCCGTGCTAGCCGCGATCGTCGCCGCAAGGCCGTCGGGAGCAAAAGGGACTTACGTACGATCGGCTACACTGGCCTCGACTATGGGACCGGGTATCCCGCTGGACGTTCAGGAATCTCTGGCCATGACGAGGTCTGTCAATTGATATTGTCACCCGGTCGCAGTTGTAAGTACGGAGAAGCCTAGAGGGAAAGAACGACAAAACTCAAAACGATTACGCCGAAGACGACGGGCGCACCTAAATTGCTTAATCCGATACAGCCCGTCCAGGCGGGACTAGTGAAGGCTTG
>JAPOVO010000211.1 GCA_026708165.1 Chloroflexota bacterium
CAACACCTCATCGGCCACCGCAGATCAGCCGATCCGATCTCCACAGCCACGTGGTTAGCGAACCAGCTATCCGTGAGTCGAAAGTCGGCGTTGCTGCGTCTATTCGTCCCTTTGTGACCGAGCCGCTTCGATGGCGTTGTATCGGTAAAGATCATCCGTGGTTCGCCCTGCCACAAGTCCGGTCGCCCGGTTGCGCAGCCACGCCTTGAACCCGGCGAGGTGGAACAGCGTGGCGTTGCGTCGGGACCCGTGCTGGACGCGCGCCGTTCGGCCCCGGCGCAAGCGTTCGTAGCGTTGCAGTGCCGACGGTACGTCTCGGTCGCCCGCCAGGCGTCCCGCCAGGACCGCGGCATCCTCGATGGCCATCGCCGCGCCCTGCGCCATGAACGGCAGGGTAGGGTGGCAAGCGTCTCCCAACAGGGTGACCCGCCCCTCGCCCCACCGGCGCATCGGTTCGCGATCATGCAACGCCCATTTGAACAAGGTGTCGCTGTCCACGTTGTCGATCAGGCGTTGAATGTCGTCATGCCAGCCGTCGAAATCGGCGGCGAACTCGGCGTGGTCGCCGCGTTCGGTCCAGGACTCGACCTCCCAGCCCGCCTTCTCGACCACGCCCACGCAGTTGACCAGTTCGCCGCGTCGGACGAAGTAGTGAACGAAGTGTCCCCCGGGGCCCCACCAGGCCGTTGCCATCGGTCGAATCAGGCCGGAAGGAAGGCGCTCGGCGGGAACCAGGGCCCGCCACGCGACACAGCCGGTGAAACGTGGTCGGTCATCGCCCCAGAGTCCGGCGCGAACCGCCGAGTGGATGCCGTCGGCCCCGACGAGCAGGTCTCCATCGTCGTCGCCCGTGACCGCCGTCAATCTCACCCGCGTATCGCGTTGGTCGAAACGTCGAACCGCAGCGTCGCAGAGGAGGGCGATGTTCGGGCTCGCGAGCGCCGCATCCACCAGTACGCGCAACAGGTCGGCGCGGTGCATGTGGTAGTAGGGAAACCCGAAGCGTCGGACGGCCTCCTCGCCCAAGGCCGACTGGCCGATGACCCGGCCGTTTCGCCAGTTCCTGAACTGGATTGCCTCGGGCTGGAAGGCGGCGGCCCGGAGCGGTCCTTCCAGTCCGAGATCGTGCAGCACGCGGGTGCAGTTGGGCGACAGCTGGATGCCGGCGCCGACCTCGCCGAACGCCCGGGCCTGTTCGAACACCGTGACGTCGTGGCCTCGTTTGGCGAGACACAGGGCCGCGGCGAGTCCCCCGATCCCACCCCCGGCGACCAGAACCCTTAGCGGACGCATGGGCCGTTGCCGTGAGGCGCTGGCACGATCATTGCTGTCCCACCAAGTGGGCGAAAGGTGCATCTCGCGGACGACAACATGGGCTTCTGCCAAGCTTGGCGCCGGTCACCGGCGGCAAGAACGGGGACATCTAGGCGGCCAGGGCGCTGTGCCTGCGGGCGGCATCTTCGCGGTGGACCGGGCTAGAACGGGCCTCGACTGAATCAAATCGTTGCTTTTGCGGGGCGTTCTCCTGGTGACGCAGCTGGAGCGGCGGATCAGGTTCTGGGTTCTCTGGCGGCGTCCCGCGAACTGGGCGCAGCGCGGGACCTCCGACTAGGCGATCGAGTTCACGAGTACGAGGGGGCGTAAGCGGCGCCCGCACCGCCTGTGCCGGGTCGGCTTCCGCGAGCCAGAGACGACCGGGGCTACGTGTTCCTGACCACCCGCGCTCTCGGCAAAGATCGTCGCTGACATCTGCCAGTCGCGTTGACATGTCGAGCCGTTCTTCAAGTAAACCAGGCAGAACCCCAGAATCAAGAGCATTGACGGCATCCCCGCAACGCAGTGATGAGGACCCAGTCTGGATCGCGCTGGCCTCCACTTGCTGATCACAGACGTCGATTTCGCGAACCGATTGGCTTGGAGCATTCAGAGAAGCCTGCACGTATAGCAACCAACCCGTTCCACCGCCAGGCCATCCGCGACGTGCTGGCCCCACTTCAGCCCTACGGACCGTGCCAATCCACCACCGCCCGTCGAAATGGGGTGTATCTCTCGCGTAGGGTTTCCACAATACGCTCTAGGATGCGTTCCTCCTGCGTTAAGCTACGGGCATCAATACTCACCCACATGTCGTTCTTCTCCGCCGTGGACGCAAATTTGTGTTCTCGTCTGAACCTCCGTAGCTCGTTCTCTATCTCGCTGCGATCAATGTTCACCCGCCGTTGCCCAGCCTTGCCCATCGACCGGATATTGCCGCACGCCATGTCTCCGTGGACCGTCACACTAGAGTTCGGATAATTCAAGTAGACTTCAAGCATCGTCGTTCCCTCCTCTTGCTCCTCCACTGTCCTCAGCCTTTATTAGGAGTGCGCTTACTCGACTATGCCAGAGCTCTGCGACTTGAAGTGCTTCCTGGTAAAGGGAGCTGCTTCGCTTGATCCCCTTTTTTCTTATGCTATGGTCGAGCAATACGATGTCAAAAGTCGGTTGATCGAAGTCGTCCGTGACAAGTCGCAAGATGACCTTTTGGACGTTGTCCACGCTCCGCTTGGACGCCGTCAGCGCACCTACGGCTGCCGCCACACCACCCATCAAAATGCCGCCTACTGCCGCACGGGCTAGTTGACTCCCACGATTGACGAAGGCCAGTTGGACCTTATCCTGAAGAATTTCGGAGCGCACGATCTGCGATGCTTCGAACCGCCGTATACCATCGGTTTCGTCCGCGAGGAGGATTGTTCTGCGTCCGATGTCTATCGCGATGCCGGTTAGGACGCCAGTAAGGTTCGAACTAACGAAGACGTCCTTAGCATCAAAATCCTGCGCGTCACGAATGCGGTCCTCGAGCTGCTTGGCCCTTCGTTCTAGGCGGTCGGACTCGACGACGCCTAGGGTAGCTAGGAACGCCACCGCCAATACCATGACCACCACGATGGTCCCGCCAGGGATGATGGTCGTAGCCTCTGCCAAAGCAGCAGGGACGGGTACCATGGCCCTTATCAACCAGATCGCCAAATCGGCAGGAACGTGTGCCACGGCGCCTATCATGACTCCAAACCTGCTCCCCTGGCACCGTAGCCCCGGATTGAGTCAGCCAAGTCTACCCACGACAAATCGCGGCTGCAAACGCTACGGGCGGGAGGGGCGCACGACAAATCGTTGGTAAGCGAACGCTAACCTGCAATCCGAACATTTCGGTCACTTGCCGGTCGATCCGTCGGTAGCACAGGTAGAACGGGGCTTGCGGGTTGGACCGCCTCATCGCCTGATTCGACGTCCAC
>JAPOVO010000126.1 GCA_026708165.1 Chloroflexota bacterium
GTGAATCACCCGGTGCACGCTGACCCGGCCTATCGCCGATCCCGATACGGGGCGGGAACTCAGCCCATCATCTCCCCATAACAGGGGCGGTTCGCGAACCGCCCTCCCTCCGCTGGCCGCGCGCGGCTAGCCTATCAGAGCCTTGAAACCCATTCCGCCTGCAACGATCCAGTCTCACAGTGACGCCCCGCCTACACCGCGTTTCCGCCATCGTCAAATACCCCTTTTCCACTCCACCACAGGGTAATTTCCACTTCTTCCACCAAACTCACTCTTTTCGCCCCCGCCCGAATTCCGCGAATCAGACGCATTCGCCGCGAACCAGGCTCCCAAATCGTCTGCTCGCAATCGCCATTCCAACCGTGCATGCGAAGCCTGGTCTCCCCTGAGCTTGCCCTGACCTTGCCGAAGGGTCGAGGGATGAGCGGAGCATCTACAACGTACTAGAGACATAGCCGCACGAATCGACGATAATCGACGACGGGCCTTCGCCCGCTATACACATCAATCAGGAACCTTAACTAAAACCGTGGAATCAACTTCGGCGGAGCAGACCGCCTCATCTTCCCGGCGCGGGGGAGCCGCGCTATCCGCAGACCGCTCGCCCGATGTCTCGGTCGTGGTCGACAACATGACCAAGCACTATGGCAAGCTTCGGGCGCTCGATGGCGTGAGCCTTGAGATACGGCGAGGCAACGTTCTTGCCCTGCTGGGGCCCAATGGAGCGGGCAAGACCACGCTCGTGCGGATCCTCGCCGGCCTTATCCGCCCGGACTCCGGATTCGGCTCCGTGGCGGGCTTCGACGTAGTCAGAAACAGGACGGGCCTGCGTAACGCCATCGGACTCGCGGGGCAGTTCGCGGCCGTCGACGAACTGCTGACCGGTCGCGAGAACCTGGAGCTTGTCGGGCGTCTCTACCACCTTGGCCGCAAAACTGCCCGTGAGCGGGCGTCGGCTCTTCTTGTGCGTTTCGGCTTATCCGAAGCCGCCGATCGCATGGTCAAGACCTATTCAGGAGGGATGCGCCGCCGGCTGGATCTGGCCGCCAGCCTCATCGCCAACCCCAAGGTGCTCTTCCTTGACGAGCCGACCACGGGACTGGACCCGGCAAGCAGAAAAGACCTTTGGGACATGATTCGGAGTCTGGTCGAAGACGGAACCACTGTCCTTCTAACCACGCAGTACATGGAAGAGGCCGACCAGCTCGCCGACGACATCGTCGTCCTGGATAGAGGCCAGGTCATCGCCCGGGGATCGGCCGCCGAGCTGAAGGCTCGGATAGGCGGCCAGTTCCTCTCCGTCCGGTTGCACGACCTCGGCGCACTGAGCCGCGCAGCCGACATCCTGTCAAGCTACGTGGATGAATCCCCGCACGTCGACGAGGCCTCCGTCGAGATATCGGTTGCGATCACGAACGGTGGCCGACGGCTGGCCGGAATAATCCGAGACTTCGACGAGGCCAGAATCGAGATTTCCGAGATCGGCATCCGCCAGCCCACGCTGGACGAAGTCTTCTTGAGCCTTACGGGCCAAACTGCCGAAAGCGCCGAGTCTCCCAATGGGACCGGCGAGGGAGTCTGAATCTTGGCCGGCACTACGCAAATCCGATCCACGCTCCCAAACTTCGTAACGGGGGAGCTGCGGTGGTTCATTCCGGACGTTGCCGCGATGACTGTGCGGAACGTTCTCCGGTACCGTCGGTCGCCCGATCTGCTTGTGTTCGCGACCATCCAGCCGGTCATCTTCGTACTCCTGTTCACCTACGTGTTCGGCGGCGCGATCCAGACGGCCACCGACAACTACATAGACTTCCTGCTTCCCGGCATCATGGTGCAGACGGCCCTGTTCGGATCGACCAACACCGGTTTTGGACTCGCCCAGGACAAGAACAGCGGACTTATCGACCGCTACCGCTCCCTTCCCATGGCGCGCTCGGCGGTCATCGCCGGCCGCATCCTGGCCGATACCCTGCGCAATCTGTTCGTCATCACGCTGATCATCGGCGTCGGCTACGCGTTGGGATTTCGATTTCACACTGGCATCGGATACGCCATCGGAGTCGTGGCCACGCTCGCGCTCTTCAGCCACGCGTTTTCCTGGATTTCGGCTTTCATCGGAATTTCGCTCAGCGACGCCGAGACGGTTCAGGTCGCGGGATTCGTTTGGCTCTTCCCGGTGACGTTCTTGAGTTCCGCATTCGTGCCCGTGTCGACGATGCCCGAATGGCTTCAGACCGTCGTTCAGGTCAACCCCGTCACAGTTACGGTCGACGCGTTGCGGGCCATGTCGCTCGGCTTCGGTGAAATATGGGGAAACCTCTGGCAGAGCGTCGCATGGGCGGTGGGAATCATCGTCGTCTTCGCCAGCCTGGCAATCACCCGCTACCGCCGCCTCGCGTAGATTTACCTATTCGTCACCCGATACCGCCCAGGCCGCGCGTGACTTGGTGCAGCTACGCGAGCACCAACTATAGGTCGATCGGTCGCCGGGAGCGCTAGATGCCGGAGAGTTCTACTTGATCTTCGAGCACGCCGAGGCCCGGCTCTGCGGCGAGTGATTCCGCGATCTGAATCTGGTCGCCTGCATTACGACTTACCAGCTTGACGGGCAGCAGTTCGATGACGTTGTCCTCGATCGATCCCACAGCCTTCTTGTCGAGACGTCTTCCCACCACCTGAATACGAATCCGTCCGGCGCACTTGAGGGGGAAAGCTCACGCGTCCCGCTCTGCGGCCATGTACGGTCCTACACAACCGGGAGGCATGGTCATGCTGCCCGACAGCATGCATCAAAACCATCCCTGCATTTGTGCTAGGAGTCTGGGTAGACAAAGGACTAAGCTACGAACCCCATGAGCTACCTTCACGCCTTGCCGACGATATTCGTCCTGCATCTTCGAAACTCCGGAAGTCCGTGGATGTTCCTTGGCGGGACTCTCAGCATTGCTCCTCTGATCGCGGTCGTTACCTGGATAGCCACCCAGAGTCTCGACTCTAAGCCAATCGCCTACATATCGATAGGAGTGATCCTGATGGCGATGTGGCAGACGTGCGTCTTCCTTTCAGGGTGGTCGCTGTCAGGAGAGTTCGATCTGGGAACGGCCGACTACACCATGGTCTCACGCACTCCCCTGAGAGTCGTGATGTTAACCAAGTCCGTTGCGACTCTGGCCTTGGCCATTCCCAATGCCGTATTCGTCTTTGCCACTGTCCAGTTGATTTCAAGGGAGCTAATCCATGTCGAACGCCCCTTCTTTCTACTGATCTCGATTGCCGT
>JAPOVO010000343.1 GCA_026708165.1 Chloroflexota bacterium
TCATATCGCCTGAGATCAGGTCGCGATTCGTCGCGATGGAGCCGGGCGAAGTCTCGCAGCGGCACAGCCACGATCTCGGGCAGGAGATATTTCTGGTCTTGCAGGGCAGAGCCGAGTTCGAAATAGAGGGGCATCGAGAAGTGCTCGGGGTGGGGCAGCTCTGCGTTGCCGAGATCGACGAACAGCACTCCATTACGTGCCTCGGTGACGAGCCGATGATCATGTACCTCTCGGTAACTCCGCACGTCGAACCCACCCACACCAGATGGGACGGGCAGGGAAACAAGCTCCAGCCCAGCTACGGTCCTTCAACCCGGCAGGAGCGGTCCCAGCACGACCCCGCGGCCGGCTTGTCGGCGGAAGAGCTTGCGGACAAGCTGGTCTCGTCGGCGCGGAAACTCTCGCGTGGAGCCGAGGAGGCGGCGAAGGTCCTGACCAGGTCCACGCCGGAGGCGGTAACGTCTCTTGACGAACGAGATCGGGAGTCCGGTATACAGTCGCTGAACGAAATGTGGGCGCATGTGTTCGCGGTTCTTGACGACGTGAGCAAAACCGAGCTTGCCTGGAACCAGTTCTCGGCAAGAATCGACGAATCGCTTGAATGAACGCACTGTCCCGACGGTCGAAACGCTCGCAGCACACCTCAGAGCGCGAGGAGTCTAGTGGACTCTGATTTCGCGGGAGTCAGGGTCGGCGTAGACACAGGCGGCACATTTACCGACCTGGTCGCGATGGATGTCCGAACGGGCCACGTTCAAGTCCACAAGCGGCCTTCCACACCGGCCCAACCCAGCGACGCCATATTCGAGTGCATCGAGCAGATGGACGCGCCCGCGAGCCGCATCTCATACCTCGTCGTCGGCACGACTGTAGCGATCAACTCGATCCACCAGCGAAACGGGGCGCGGGTGATCTACGTGACCACCAGGGGATTCGAAGACATCCCGTTCCTTCAAAGGACCAACCGACGGTTCCACTACGACCTCCAATGGAGCAGCCCGACTCCCCTGGTGCTTCGACGTGACAGCGTGGGGGTGCCCGAGCGGATCGACTATCAGGGCGAAGTGCTGATCCCGCTGACCGACGACGGGCTGAATCAGCTCGCCGCCGACATCCGGCGGCGGCTGGATGGCGCGGCGCGCGGCGACGTCGCTCTTGCGGTCAGTTTCCTGTTTTCATACGTGAGTCCCGATCACGAGCTGAGGACAAGGGACTACCTGCGGAGCGAGTTCCCGGACGTTCCCGTGTCGGTGTCGTACGAAGTGGCGCCGATCTGGCGCGAATACGACCGCGCCAGCACCACTCTGGTGGATGCTTACGTGAGGCCCCTCGTGCACCAGTTCGTCCAGTCCATGCAGGGCGGTCTCGAGGAACGGGGTTTCGACCGTCATTGGTCGCTGTTCAAGTCCCCGGCGGGTCAGGTGCCCTCCCAATCGCCGCCCGACCGGCCTGTACAGACCCTGCTTTCGGGTCTGTCGGGCGGCATCATCGCCGGAAGGCATTTTGGCGAGGCGGTCGGCCAGAGCAACGTGATAACTCTCGACATGGGCGGCACCAGCACCGACGTGGGAGTCGTCGTCGACGGACTGGTGCGATATACGACCGAATGGGAGATCGAATTCGGACTGCCCGTCTCGGCCCCATTTATCGACATGACGACGATAGGCGCCGGCGGTGGTTCTATCGCATTCATAAACAAGGGCGGGCTGTTGCAGGTCGGTCCGTCCAGCGCGGGCGCCGTCCCCGGCCCCGCCTGCTATGGCCAGGGCGGCGACCGCCCTACTGTTACCGATGCCAATATCGCCTTGGGCAGACTCAATCCCGAGAACTTCCTGGGTGGTGAAGTAAAGCTGCATCCCGACCTGGCCGTGCGGGCCGTCGAGTCGCTCTCCGGATCGCTGGGAACGTCAGTCGAAGCGACTGCCGCCGCTATTGTGGACGTCGCCAACGAGAACATCGCCGAGGCTATACGGCAGATGACGATAGGCCGGGGACTCGACCCGCGCGAATTCGCTATCGTCGCATTTGGCGGGGCGGGTCCTCTTCACGCTGCGGCCATCGCGCGGTCTATCGGAGTCGAGCAGGTCATTGTCCCTCCGCATCCGGGACTGACCTCCGCTTTCGGAACCTTGCTCGCCGATCTTCGCGTCGACAAGACATGGACGAACATAGTCCGCTCCGACCGCCTCGATCCCAAGGCAATCGACGACCGGCTTCAAGGTCTGGTTCTCGATGCGACCGAGGACCTTCGACGCGAGGGATATGGGGGAGTGCCGACTCTGCGGCGCTCGGTAACCATGCGCTACCTTGGGCAGAACTACGAGGAAGAAATTCCGATCCCGGCCGGCGCCATCACCGCCGAATCCGCGCGCGATCTGCTCGAATCGTTCCATCAGCACTACGAGCAGATTTACGGCTACCGGATCGCCGACGAAATCATCGAGATGGTCCAGTTCAACGTGACTGTCATTGGCAGGACAGACAATCCGAGGTTCCCCGAAATCGAGTCCGGGGCTGACGGCGCCCCGGTCGGGACAAGATCGGTCCTGTTCGATGGACGATACGTTGCCGATTGTCCAATCTACGACCGTGAGGATTTAGCGCCCAATCAGAAAATCGAAGGTCCGGCGATAATCGAGGAACTTGATTCGACTACGTTCTTGAGGCCGGGCGATTCGCTGACCGTCACTCGCGACGGCACCGCGATTGTCCAAATTGATTCGACAGCCGATTGATCCTGAGTGACGCCCGAACATGAGCCAGCATGAAGACTAACGGCGAAATGTCGGCAACCGATCTTGTATCGATGACCGTCGTCTACAACCGTCTCGTCGGAATTGTCGAGGAGATGGGCACGACAATGATGCGCGCGTCGTACTCCCCGATCTTCAGCGAGAGCCTCGACTTCTCATGCGTGCTCTTCGGCCGAGACGCAAACATGCTCGCCCAGACCGAGTTCTCGCCAGCCCAAGTTGGAGCCATCAGGTTCGTCGTCAAGTGGCTTATTGCGGAAATTGGCGAAGACAACCTGAAGCGGGGCGACGTCGTCGTGCACAACGACCCTTACCGCGGCGGCGCGCACATGCCCGAGCACGTCGTTATCAAGCCGGTCTACTACAAGGGCGAGTTGTTCGGTTACGTGGCCAACATCGCCCACATGGTCGAGATCGGGGGAATGGCCGTCGGCGGATTCGCCGCCACCGCGACCGAGGTCTATCAGGAGGGTCTGAGACTCCCGCCAGTCTGGCTGATGCGAGAAGGCGAGTACAAC
>JAPOVO010000031.1 GCA_026708165.1 Chloroflexota bacterium
GGCAGACGCAATCGAACGGTTCCGCCGCGAACGCCTCGCGCGGCGCGACGCCGATGCAAGCGCGAGTCTCTCCGACGCCGACCTCTTGCGTGAAGCCATGAACACCGTTGGCAAACCGGGACGGCTCGGGGAATCGATCCGATGCGTGGTTTCCGTCGCGATGCTCTCGGAAGGCTGGGATGCCAATACGGTCACACACGTGCTCGGCGTGCGCGCCTTCGGCACGCAGCTTCTCTGCGAGCAGGTGGTCGGACGCGCACTGCGTCGGCAGTCATACGAACTGAACGCCGATGGACTCTTCGACGTGGAGTATGCGGATGTGCTCGGCATCCCGTTCGACTTCACCGCCGAGCCGGTGGTCGTTCGTCCCGGCAGACCTCGCCGGACGATTCACGTCCATGCGGTGCGGCCCGACCGCGATGCGCTGACGATCGAGTTCCCCCGCGTCGAGGGGTTCTCGATCGAACTGCCGGACGAAGGGCTCACGGCCCGCTTCACTCCGGACTCCGCATTCACGCTGACCCCGGACATGGTCGGCCCGACCAAGACTCGGAACGAAGGCATTCTTGGGGAAGGCGTAGAGCTGACCCCCGCGATCGTCGCGAAGATGCGTCCGGCTTCTCTGGCGTTCCATCTCGCCAAACACCTGCTCTTCCGGCACTTTCGCGGCGCCGACGGCGTTCCGAGACTGCACCTCCTGGGCGACCTCAAGCGGATCGCACGCGAGTGGCTGGACTGCTATCTGGTCTGCAAGGGAGGCACTTCGCCGGGCCAGCTACTCTACGCCACCATCGCAGACGACGCTTGCGAACGCATTCGCAACGCGATCCAACCGCTGACGGGAGACAGGTGCATCCGGGCGGTCCTGGATCCCTACAACCCGCGGGGCTCGAGCGCGGAAGTGGACTTCACCACCTCCAAGACCAACCGGTGGCGGACCGATGCCACGAAGTGTCACGTCAACTGGGCCATCTGCGACAGCGACTGGGAGGCTGAGTTCTGCCGGGTCGTCGAAGCGCGCCCCGACGTGCTCGCGTACGTCAAGAACCAGGGAATGGGGTTCACCGTTCCGTACCGTATGAAAGGCGCGCCGCACCGGTATGTGCCGGACTTTATCGTCCGCGTCGATGACGGACGCAACGAGCCGGCAAACGTCGTCGTGGAGATCAAGGGACAGCGAGGTGAGGACGCCAAGATCAAGGCGGAGACGATGCGAACGTCCTGGGTACCCGGAGTGAACGCGCTAGGCGACTTCGGGCGCTGGGTATTCGCCGAACTGAGGGACGTTCACACCATGGAACGCGATTTCGGCGACTGCGTGGCGGATATGCCCCGCCTTCCCGCACGGGATTTCAAGGAGATGCTCGCGACCGCACCCCTAAACGGACTCGACCTGACCAGGCCCCTCGACACCGGGCGTCGAGCGGACCTTTGATGAATCTGCTGGACACGAATGTGATTTCCGAAGTCCGCAAGGGTTCTCGATGCGACGCACGGGTCGCCGCCTGGTACGCGCAAGTCGATGCGTCAGACCTTTTCCTCAGTGTCTTGACCACCGGAGAGATCCGCCAGGGCGTGGAGCGGGCTCGGCCGCGCGATCCAGTGAAGGCCCACGCGCTGGAGCAGTGGCTCGACGATCTCCAACGTCGGTTCGCGGACCGCATCCTTGCCGTGGATGCCCGAGTCGCCGACGAGTGGGGGCGTTTGAGTGCCCCACGCACCGTGCCGGTCATCGATGGTTTCCTCGCAGCGACCGCCAAGGTTCACGGCTTGACGCTGGTAACGAGGAACACCGGGAACGTATATGACCTCGGCGCCAACCTCCTCAATCCCTTCGACTAGAGCGGGACGAACCTCCCGCCCCTTGAGTGATCGTTGATCCTCTCAAACGCACCGTAAGGAACGCTCCACGATGGCCCGCAGACCAAAACGGAAGAAGGACGTCGAGACACTCACCCATGATGACGAGGCCCGTCGAAACATTCCCACGGCCGAGCTCGAATCCGTCATGTCCGAAACCGACAAGAATCCCGTTCGCGTGGCCTACGAACGGCGCAATCGCGATCTCGACCCCCAACTCGTGTGGCGCGGGAAAGACGAACAGGACGAACGCGATCTCGTTGTGCAGGCGCCCCCACTCTACATCCAGGAGAAGATCCACCCCAAGGTGCTGATCGACGACTTGCGCCGCCAGAGTAGCGAACGGGCGCAGGAGGAGTCGCCGGACACGCCCGACCTGTTTGCGGACTTCAACGGGCTCACCGACCTCGACGCCAAGACCGAGTTCTACCAGCATGACCAGAACTGGTCGAACCGGATGATCCTTGGTGACTCGCTGCAAATCATGGCAAGTCTGGCGGAGCGCGAAGGACTCCGCGGACAGGTCCAGTGCATCTATCTCGATCCTCCCTACGGGATCAAGTTCAACTCGAACTTTCAGTGGTCAACCACCAGCCATGATGTGACGGACGGCAAAGCGGAACACATCACCCGGGAGCCGGAACAGGTGAGAGCGTTCCGGGACACCTGGCGGGACGGCATTCACTCATACCTGGGGTATCTGAGGGACCGGCTGACCGTTGCGCGGGATTTGCTGAGGAATAGCGGGAGCATCTTCGTACAGATAGGCGACGAAAACGTTCATCGCGTGAGGGCCGTGATGGACGAGGTTCTTGGCGAGGGCAATCTCGTCTCTCAGATTTCCTTCTCCAAGACGACCGGATTCTCCGGCAGGCATCTGTCCAACGTGATGGATCATCTTTTGTGGTACGCGAGGGATATCAAATCGGTCAAGTACCGCCAGTTGAGCAGGCAGAAGCAACCCGGGGAGCCTGGGGCTACCGCCTACCGGTCGCTAAACGAGCTTCGGCACGATGTAGGCTTTTCGCCCCTCCAAGCGGCCTACACTGGAAAGCGACCGTGCCCGGGATGGAGCGTCTAGACAAGAGCGGCCGAGTATTCTTGGTCGGCAACACGTTACGCTATCTGCGCTTCCTCGGTGACTTTCCAGTAGTTCCTCATACCAATAACTGGATCGACACGGGGATTGCCGGGTTCACGGCGGACAAACGCTACGTTGTCCAGACGCTGCCGAAGGTCGTTGAGCGTTGCCTTCTGATGACCACCGATCCCGGTGATCTCGTTCTCGATCCAACTTGCGGCTCGGGCACGACCCCGTACGTTGCCGAACAGTGGGGCCGCCGCTGGATCACCATCGACACCTCGCGTGTCGCCCTAGCCCTCGCCCGCCACCGCGTCATGGGG
>JAPOVO010000344.1 GCA_026708165.1 Chloroflexota bacterium
CCCAGCACCGCGACCCCGCGAATCAGGTCGAGGCTCGTTATCCGCTCCGACCCCCGAACCGGCCCCGAATCAGCCTTCTCGGCACGTACCGCCAATACTTCCGACTCCTTCAAGCGAAACTGAGAAAGCCAACCAATCCTAGGGCGTGACTTGCGACAGGATACGCAACCGCGACCCGTTGACATTCATGATGAAGAATGGCCGCCCCTGATCACGTGCTCGCTTCAGGTCCCCGCCCGCGAAAACCCCGTTTCTTCGCGGGTATTGTGAACCGCAAATGTTAAGAAATTACCTGATCTCAGACCCGACGCCGGCATCTTCCAGCTCCCTCCGCGACCTGACTCGGTCGGGTCCGTTCGAGACTCGAAGGTCCGGTAATCACCGGGCGTCAGCCGCGCTCGACCGATTCTCGGGGACCGGTCGGACGGCTATCCCGCCCGCGTATTCAGCAACGCGTCAGGACTGGATCAATCCCTCCTGGGGCATGGTCCACGGCAGGCTGTAATACGGCGCGAACTGCGGGGCGCGGGGTATCGGCATCTCTCCGAACGGCACGTCGATGATCACCGGAGCCTGCAGCTCCAACGCCAGCGGAATGAGCGTTTCGAGCTCGGTCGGATCGCTTGCCCTCATTCCGACCGCGCCGAACGCCTCGGCGAACCTCACGAAGTCCGGGTTGTGCAGGTCGGTCCCATACGCGCCGCCAAACGCATCCTCCAGATCGCGGGCCACGTTGCCGTAGGCTTCGTTCCTGAAGACCACCGTCACGAGGTTGATGCCGTACTGGACTGCCGTTGAAAGCTCGGACGAGTTGAACATGAACCCGCCGTCTCCGGTCAGGCAGACTGCGGGGCGGTCGGGCTTTGCGACTTTGACTCCCAGAGCAGTCGGGAAAGCGTAGCCGAGATTGAACGAGTAGCCGGAGTCCATGTACGTTTTCGGGCGATTCACCTGCCAGTGGGTCCGGGCGTAGTAGCCGAACTGGGTAATGTCCCAGATTGTGTAGGCGTCCTCCGGGATGCCCCCCTGCATAGCCTCCAGGACCGCATACTGCGGCTCCTTGAGCTGAATGTCATGGTAGGCGATCAGACTTCGGGCGGCGCTCACCGCCTCGGCAGGGGAAGGACGCTCTCCCGCTCCGGCCTCGATCAGATATGGAAGCAACGCCTCTATCGTCGCCCTGGCGTCGCCGTGCAGGGGAATTGTGTTGGACTGCACCTTGGTGAGTTCCGCGTCGTCTATGTTGATGTTCACCAGCGTGCACGCCTCGCCGGCGGGATTGCCCAGCGAGAAGCGCGAGCCGATCCCGAGTACCACGTCGGCGGACTGCATCACCTCGTAGAGCTGGTTCATCTCCTGCCTGTCGCCCCTTGGACTGAAGCAGGAGCCGTATGACAGCGGATGGCTGTCGGGGATGACGCCCTTGCCGCCGCTGGACACGACAACGGGTATGTTCGTCGCCTCGGCCAGTTTGACAAGGGCCTGTTCCGCGTCGGACCGCGCCACGCCACCCCCCGCGTAAATCAGGGGTATGGCGGATTTCGAGATGACCTGGGCGGCCTCCCTAAGGTCTTCCGGGCTGGGCACGATTCGAGAGATGCGGGCGGGACTCCGCAGCTCGACCTCTTCTCGCTCCACCCCGGCTTCGGGTGGCATCTCGATGAGAACGGGACGGGGACGGCCCGTGCGCATCTGCCGGAACGCTTCGAATACGGCGTCCGGAACTTCGCGGGGCCTGGAAGCCTGTCGCTGCCACTTGGTCACGGAGCGCACGGTGCCGGGCTGGTCCGCGATCTCGTGCACGACCCCAAGGTTCTTGCCGATGGCGCCCCGCGGAATCTGGCCCGCGATGAGGAGAACCGGCGCGGAGCGGGAGTATGCGTTCGTCAGGCCGGGAGCCGCGTTGTAGAGACCGACGCCCGGGACCACCAGCGCGACCCCCGGCTCACCCGACGCGCGGGCGTAGCCGTCGGCCATGTACGTCGTCGCCTGTTCGTGCCGCGTGGTGATCATGCGAATGCCAGGCTCGTCCCGAATCCCGGCGACAATGCCGTAGATCTGTATTCCCGGTATGCCGAATACGACCTCTACGCCTTCCCTTACAAGGGATTTGGCAAGTGCTTCCCCTCCGCTCAATTTGACCAAGCTTCGCCTCCTCCGTATCGAGGGACGCTGTGACTCTCTTCCAGCGGCCCGGCGGACGGCGCTATGGACCGGCCGGCAAGCTCAACGGCTGTTTACATTGCCAGGGTGAACTTTAGCGCGAAGGTCAAGAATCTCGTCCAATCTGGTGGGCCGATATTGACGATAGACAGAACCGTCTTTGAGCATTGGCTCGGGGGGCTGTGAGCCTCGGGACCACCAGGACCGAGAGTCCGAGCCTCTCTTCCGGTGGGCCAAAATGTCCCGTACCGCAAGCTTTTGGCTGGGTGTTCGCTATCTGCACTCCTGCAAATGGCTGGGGATGTGGTTCCTCTCAGCCCGGAGAATCGCTCCTTGACGCGCAACTCCATGGTTGCGTATTGTATGCGTGCATGGACAAGGACCTGGTCTTTAAGGCACTCGCGGACCCAACACGGAGGTTGATGCTGGACGAGTTCTCTGAGTGCAAGGAGCAGACGCTCTACGAGCTCACGGCGCGCTTGATCATGCGACACAATGTCTCCATCTCCCGACAGGCCTTGGCCAAGCACGTTGATGTCCTGGAAAAAGCGGGGCTCATAAGCTCGGAGAAGCGCGGCAAGTATCGGATGCTTGTCTTCAACAATGAACCCCTCAGGACTGTCATGGACCGATGGATCAAGTGACACTATGAAGAGAAAAGGAGGCCAGATATGCGCATTACACTCACCGGCGTTTTCGTAGGTGACCAGGACAAAGCTCTGAAGTTCTACACGGAGACCCTCGGCTTTGTGAAGAAGCATGACGTCCCCGTGGGGGAATTCAAGTGGCTTACCGTCGTCTCGCCCGAAGACCCGGATGGGACCGAGCTTCTGCTTGAACCGAACGAAAACCCGGTGGCACAGGCATATCAGAAAGGGTTATTCGACCAGGGCATCCCGGCGCAGTCCTTCGGCGTTACGGACATCCATGCAGAGCATGAGAGACTGAAGTCGCTGGGCGTAGCCTTTACGATGGAGCCGATGGAAGCAGGCAACGTCACTATTGCCGTCTTTGACGACACCTGCGGCAACCTGATCCAGTTAATGCAGTCGTCACTGCGATCGACCAGGCTGCCCTGTTCGGGACCCG
>JAPOVO010000203.1 GCA_026708165.1 Chloroflexota bacterium
CTGATCCAAGCTTCAACTCAACTGACGAACCGCGCGGCGGATCGATCACCCGCGCCTCAATGGAAAACTCCGAAGGCCCGTCCTCGTCGCCCCCCTCGCGGACGATCAGCTCGCTTCTGTCCAGACTGTCGCCTACGGAAAACTCCAGGTTTCGCCCCTTCCGTATGGTCGCTCGGTCAAGCGTGAATGCCCCCGACCGCCGGTTCGTCAACGCAGCGTCCGCCTCTCATCTTCACAGGGGCGGTCAAGCTGAAAGGGCCGATCTAAAAAGCGAGCTCCGCTTAGCCAGCCGGTTCGGCGGGTTGAGGGTCTTTGAGACCTGCCCCCGTAACCGCTACCAGCACCGAATCTCCAGCCTGGATTACACCCACCCCGGCAAGCTGCCGAACTCCCGCGAATGCCGCCGCCGACGTCGGTTCTATAAACAGACCTTCTTGCTCCGCCAGTTCCAGGCGTGCGTCCCAAACCGCCCGTTCGCTTACGGTGACCGCCGCGCCCCCGGAGTCCCGCAGCGTCCGCAAGACCTCCCTCCCCCGGGGAGGCTGGCCGACGGAGATTCCCCCGGCTATGGTGAGCTGCGGCGCGACTTCCGTGGGGCCGTCGAGACCGGCCCGCGCTGCTTCGGCCAGCGGCGCGCACGCCTCGACCTGCACGAGGTGCAATCGCGGCGACACAAACTCGAATCCCGCCGCCGCAAGCTCCCGAAATCCCTTGGCCGCGCCAAGGTAGAGACTTCCGTTTCCGACTGGAATGACCACGTGGTCGGGCATCGCGCCGTTGTCCACAAAGCCCTCCAGAAATTCATAGGCAAAGGTCTTGGTGCCCTCGATGAAGTACGGATGCAGGTTGTGGGACGCGTATGCGGTATCCGGCGCCTGCGCGGCTTCACGGGCCGCGTTCGTCGCATTCTCACGCGCGCCCGGGATCAGTTGCAGGTCCGCTCCGTAGACTTGGATCTGCGTCAGCTTGGCGGCGGGCGCTGATTCCGGAGCGAATATGACCGCCTCTACCCCCGCTTTCGCGCAGTACGCCGCTACCGACGCTCCGGCGTTGCCGGACGAGTCCTCCACCGCTTTCCTGACGCCCAACTCGCGCAGTCGGGTAACGAGCGTTGCCGATCCCCTGTCCTTGAACGAACCCGTGGGAGACGCGTATTCGAGCTTTGCGTACACGTTGGGAACGCCAATCAGGCCGCCCCAGTTGTCGAGCAGGACCGTAGGAGTCCCGCCCTCGCCGAGCGTAACCGGATCGACGCTATCGGCAAACGGCAGCAACGGTCCGAACTTCCACAAGCCGCGCGTCCCCGGCCTGGTGACTGCGTTCAAACTTCCGCCGACCGCCGGGACATCGACTTCCACTCGCAGCGGGCGCGCACACTCCACGCATTCAAGCCCGGCGTGGTTAACTGGCTGCGCAAAGCCGCATTCTGTGCAGGTCAGCCTGGGATCCGTCATTCGGAGTTGCCGGCGGTGTGGCTCCACTGCGGGCGTTCCGGGTCCAAATCGTCCATCAGCCGTCGTCGCAGATCGACGATCTCCCCGACCGCCGAGTCGAGGGACAGCATGGTCGATTCGGAGCTCGACCGCCCCTTCAGCTCGACGCCGCCGTTCTTGAGAGACCTTGGGCTGACGGTCACCCGCAGGGGTATGCCGATGAGGTCGGCGTCCTTGAACTTGACCCCAGCGCTCTCGTTGCGGTCGTCGCGAAGAACTTCCACGCCCGCCGCTTCCAGCGCCACATGCAGTTGCGAGGCGGCTTCGCGAACCTGCTCCGCTTCGCCCAGCTCGACGACGTGGACGTCGTAAGGGCTGATGCTGGCCGGAAAGAGTATTCCGTCGTCGTCGTGGAAGTGTTCTATTGCTGACGCCAGCAGACGCCCTATGCCGATTCCGTAGCTCGCCATGATTACGGGCTGCTGCTCGCCCTCGCTGTCCAGAAAGGTAGCGTCCATTGTTTCCGAGTAGCGGGTCCCCAGCTTGAAGGTATGCCCCATCTCGATTCCACGGGTCTCGCGAAGCGGGGCGCCGCAAGTCGGACACGGATCGCCGCCTCTGGCCAGGGCTATGTCGGCTTCGATGTCCGCCCGAAAGTCACGGCCGTAGTTGACGCCGGTGAGGTGGAATCCCGCCCGGTTTGCGCCGGCCACGAGGTTGGGCGCGGCGGGCACTGAGCGGTCCACCACGATCTTTGCGTTCTCAACCCCAATGGGCGAAGCGTAGCCGGGGACGATGCCGGCCTCGCCCAGCTCTTGATCGGAAGCTGGTCGAATCTCACCCGACTGGAGCGCGATCGCGAGCTTTTGCTCGTTGACGCCCAGATCGCCGCGAATGACCACGAAAACAAGCTCTTCGCCTGCTACATAAAACACGGCCTTGAGCGTCCGCGTGGTCGGCACGCCGCGATCATCCGCGACTCCTTCGATAGTGGTCCTGCCGGGAGTAGCGACCTCCTGAGTGGGAGCGGGTTCCTCGGGAGGCGGCGGATCGACCGTGGTGGACGCCACGTCGCTGTTCGCCGCGTATCCGCAGGCGTCGCAAATCAGGAGCGTGTCCTCGCCCGCATCGGTCACCAGCATGAACTCGTGCGACGCCGAGCCGCCCATCATCCCCACGTCCGCTTCCACGACGAGCGGTTCCAAACCACAGCGCCGGAACGTACGCACGTAGGCCTCGACCATGCGTTCGTAGTAACCGTCGAGGTCCTCGTAGGACGGATGAAAGCTGTAGGCGTCCTTCATCACGAACTCGCGCACGCGGATCAGCCCGCCACGCGAGCGCGGCTCGTCGCGGAACTTCGTCTGAATCTGGTAGACCATCCTCGGAAGGTCCCGATACGAGGTGACGTAGTAGGCCACCAGGTCGGTCACGACTTCCTCGTGGGTCACCGCGAGCAGCATGTCGTGGCCGTCGCGATCGTGAAACCGGGCCATCTCGCGGCCAATCGAGTCCCACCGCCCGCTCTTGCGCCACAGGTCGGCGGGATGAACGACTGGCATTCCAATGCGCTGGCCGTCGACACGGTCCATCTCCTCGGCCACTATCGCCTCGATTTTGGCCAGCGACCGCCAGGCCAGCGGCATGTAGCTGTAGATTCCGGCTCCGAGCTGGTGAATCATCGCCGCTCGCAGCAGAACTCGATGGCTCGGAGTCGTCGCTCTCGCGGGCACATCCCGCATGGTCCGGCCGAATAGCCGCGCCCTCAGCCCCTGGCATCCAGTCCCTTCCAAGGCTGAC
>JAPOVO010000472.1:0-875 GCA_026708165.1 Chloroflexota bacterium
GGGGCGGGTTTGCGGGAATGTCCGCGCTGGCCTGTGCCGCCCGCAGCGACAAGTTGGGGTCGTTGCGCCGCATGCCGACGGCCACGGTGTGGACTCGCTGTCGCGACATTGCCTGATTGGCGAATCGGAACGCCTCCAAGGCGTCAGAGTTGTGTTGCAGCAGCGTGATGCCGTCGCGAATGGCGTCGGACACCTTTGTGGCCTCGGCGATTGCTGCCGCGGCAGCATCATGGTGGCCGTCCAAGTCCTCAGCTTGGTTGATCTCGTCGTCTAGCCAAGCTCGATAGCCATCGGCTAGCGGCATAAGTCCCTCGGCCAAATTGTCGACATCTAGTTCTGCCAGCATCTTCATGTCGGTAATGAGCCCGGAGAGCTGAGGGGTGCTGTGTACAGAGGGGGCATCTGTGCGGCCTACTTCATGGCGCGGCAGGGTCGCCGTTCCTACACGGGTGCCTCGACGGGTGCCTGGCTCGCGGTTCCAGCCGACGCCTACCCCGTGGCCAACGGCCAGCTCCACCTCGTGGCGATAGGCCATGTCGAGCTGGGCGGTCTCCTCCCGTTCAGCCTCCGGTACTGCCGATGCGACGTGCAGAGCCTCACGCCCGCAGAACACAGCCGAGCCATCGGGGGCGGTGAGGTCGAGGCTGACCTGAAACAGCCAACGTTCGTCTTTATTGGTGCGGATAGGCTCCTGCTCATTGCACAAGAACACTGTCACTAGCAGCAGTTCTTGGTTGGCGGCAGGAGCAATCCGGCCCCGCAGCACCACCCCGGCGTCGTTCACGGGGATCGGGTCGATGCTGCCCTCCTGCATCGGGATCGACACCGTGAGGTCGATTGGGCGCCGCCGCCACATTCGGGAGGTGGTGCCGTCC
>JAPOVO010000472.1:885-3224 GCA_026708165.1 Chloroflexota bacterium
GTGTGTACTGCCCCCACCGGCATCGGGCCATTAGCTCATTCGTGTCGGCGGACACGACCGCGGTGAGCCCAATGGAGGACTGGGCCAGCACCCGCTGGGCCACTCGGCCGTCGTGGCTGCCCCGGGCCGGATCCTCGTCGCCAGTGCCGGGGTCGTCGGTGCGCTCGGGGTCGCGGGCCACCGTTCCTTGTGGGGCCAGCTTTCCCACCAAGTAGCGGTCATTCACCCGTCCAGGTGGTGTCCAAGTGCCGTCTTCCCGCTGGAAGCCGCGAATTATCTCGTCTGCCCCGTCCAGCGGTCCTCGCAGATCGGCGCTGATCCGGCGCACCAGCTCATTCCGAATTGTTGCTGGCCGCTGAGCCCAGACAGGCAGGTCAGGGGCGTTCACCGGATGCACTCTGACATAGGCCAAGACGGTTGGACAATCTTCGTGGAGTTGAGCGGAGGGAAAGAGGTCTCATCCTGTCTGAACTTCCTCGTGCCCTTTACCGCGTACGGACCGGGTCCATTGGCGGGAGAAATTGGCTCCTGCGCCAGCCCGCCTAAACGGGAAGGCGGCCCAGAAAGCAGAGTGTGGAAGATTACGGTGGATTTCGAGCCCGCTACTTACCGAAGTAATAGTCTTTTGCACTGGCGCTTGTGCTATATTGGTAGACGATGTCCTCTAAATCAAAGAGTTCTTACCAATTTGAAGGCGGTCTCGAACAGGCTCTCGTTGACATATGCAGCGTTGCAGCGAAGGGCAACGTGAGCGGTGTACGACAACTTGCAGCGCGGGTCCTCCGGGCTGTCCCTCCAGAGGTTAGCGACCCTGAACGGTTCAGTGATGAGTTGACTGCCGCGCTTGCGGAATCGGGGGCACCCGCTCCGCGGCGCGCCTCGCGCCCGCCAGCGGACCGTGACTCGCGTATTGACTTGGTCGATGTCCGCCCTCCTCCGGTAGGGACTGTGCTCGTAGTGCCCGAAGATGTCGACGATCAGCTACAGGCGGTCGTTCGAGAGTGGTCGGCGCGGGAGGAACTCATCGCTACTGGCGTGATGCCAACACTCACCCTGCTTATCACCGGACCTCCAGGCGTGGGAAAGACACATGCCGCAAGTTGGTTGGCCGAGCAGCTCAACCTGCCCCTAATCGTTGCCGATCTTGCCGGGGTGGTTTCGAGCTATCTGGGAAGCACCGGCAGAAACCTTCGCCGCGTGTTGGACTTCGCGAAAGAGCAGCCGTGCGTCCTGCTTCTCGACGAGTTCGACGCACTGGCTAAGCGTCGCGACGACGACTCCGATGTTGGCGAGCTCAAACGAATCGTCAACGTTCTGCTCTTGGAGTTGGAGCGCTGGCCGAGTGACTGTCTGCTTGTCGCGGCAACCAACCACCCTGAGCTTCTGGATCGCGCCGTTGAGCGCCGGTTTGACCGAATAATCGATATTCCGCTGCCAGGCGCGCAGCAGCGTATTGAGCTTTTCCGCACATTCAGTGGCCCGATCGAACCTCTGCCTGAGGATGTACTGGTTGGAGCAGCCGCACTGACACACGACGCGACCGGCTCTCATATAGAGCGCGCCGTGACCAATGCGGCGAGAAACGCAATTGTCCACGGCGTGCCGCTCCGGGAAGCGCTCACTGCGAGACTTCTTGATGCGTTTGATCCGAGCGAGGTTGAGCGCGACGAGTTCTGCTTGGTCGCTTATGAATCTTTGGGCATGACCCAGCGCGAGATCGCCAGACTCCTCGATGTGAGCCACCCGACGGTTGGAGCCGCTATACGAAAGGCGCGTGAGGCGAAATGAGTCCCCGACCTCTCCTTCTCAACGGTGAATCGCTTCGCCTGGATCTGGAGCTTCAGCGTTGGCGTGGGGGCAGAGAGAAGTACGATCCGCAGACTTCGGAGGAAGCGCGAGAGTTCCTTCTTCCCCTGATCGAAACTACCCGCATTGAGGCGGCCTCAATACCCCAACAGCTCAGGGGTGAATGCATCTTCGTCGAAACAACCCTTTTGCCCAACTACCTAGCCCCGTCCTATCACCCTTCGGGCCTGCTGGCGTTTATGGAGGCGAAGAGCGTCGGGTCCCGTCACGCCGAGGGTCTCCTCAAGACCAGAACCAAGACTAGGCCATCACCTACTCGAAGACTGATTCTGGCAGTGACCGACGGCGGCCTCGAAGAGTTCCAGACGCTTGTGACGACCCGAGGAGGAACAACAAGATCGGGACTGAGCGCCTTTGAGGACATCCGCATCCTTAGTGATTTTGGTTTGCCCAATCCGGACTCAATTCTTTTGGCGACCGATTTTGGGAATAGCGAGTCTGTGACCGTCGAATGCGTTTTGCACCCTACGGGC
>JAPOVO010000296.1 GCA_026708165.1 Chloroflexota bacterium
CTTGCGAAAACACTTAGACACCAACCCCGCCCGGCGACGGCCTACCCACAGGTCCACATTCCAGTACGAATTTCGGCCATCGTCAGAGTTCGGACTTCGGACGGCGTGGAGGGAATCGGCGAGGCCGCTTGCTTCGGAGGAGCGGAGCAGGTCGTATGCAAGATCGTGGAAACGCAACTCGCGCCGCTTCTCGTAGGTGAAGACCCAGAAAACCTCGAGCGCCTGTGGGAAAGCATGTACCGGGGCACGATTCAGCTCGGAAGACGCGGAGTCATCTTCGGTGCGATCAGCGGAGTCGATATCGCCCTGTGGGACTTGCTGGGCAAGATCTGCGATAAACCAGTATGCACGCTGCTGGGTGCGCATGGCAGATCGTTGATGGGTTATGCCAGTGGCGGGTTTTACATGGAAGGCAAAGGGCTTGCTGAGCTGTCTGAGGAGTTTCGAGGCTATCGCGAAGCTGGCTATCGAGCGGCCAAAATGAAGGTTGCCGGTGAGCCTATGGCGGTCGATATCGACCGAGTCCGAACGGCGCGCGAGGCGCTTGGTTCCGGTTTGCGCCTGATGATCGATGCCAACAACATGTACACGCCCAAAGAAGCAATCGCAATGGCCCGGGCCGTGGAGGACCTTGATATCTACTGGTTCGAGGAACCTGTAAGAACCGATGACACCGAGGGGGCGGCGATGGTCCGTTCGGCGACGGCGATTCCTATCGCCGGCTACGAGACGGAAGCGTCGCTCGACGGATTCAAGCGCTTGATTGCGCACGGCACGGTTGACTTCGCTCAGCCGGACGCCATTTGGTGTGGAGGGATCACTGAGTTCCGGCGGATAGCGGCCCTCGCGCGGGCCTGGCACTTGCGGATGGCGGCGCACAACTTCGCCGGGGCGGTGTCCGGATTCGCGAATCTGCACGTTTCCGCGACGCTGCCGCACGATCCGATGTTCGAAATGGACCAGAATCCAAACCCGCTGCGAACCGACATAGTCGCCTCATCACTGACTATCGATTCCGACGGCGTGGTCCAAGTTCCCGAAGGGGCTGGATTGGGATTCGAGCTCAACGAGTCAGTCGTCGAGCGGTACCGGGTCGCCTAGCCTTCGGCTCCCAATTCGGCTAGGGTGACGCGCTCGCCGCCCCGAGCGACGGACTCCTCCGCGGCGATTCCCAACACCGCCGCCCAGTAGCCGGCCTCGAGTCCAGCGGAAGGGTCCCGATCGCTGGCAAGAGCACTGAAGCAGTCCTCCAGCAGCCCAACGTCGCCCCCGCCGTGACCGCCCTCGAGGCGTTCGACCGGACGGGTCTCTACCGTTTCGCCTACCGCTCGTGTTAGTCGCAGGCTATGACCGGTCTCCGTACCTTCCAGCTTGCCGTCTGTCCCCCACACGCCAAACTCCCGACCGGTGTAGCTGGCGAAAAGACAGAGTGAGTAAGACGAGCGAGGCCCGCCGTCGTATTCAACGTAGGCTGCCGCATGGTCGACGGTGTCCTTTTCTGAATTGAAAACGCACGTATCGGCGATATATCCACTGGTAGCTTCGGCCTTGTAATAGAGGTCGGCGTTGTCTCCCTGAGTGATGTCCGTGTATTCCGGGCAAGTGTGTTTGGCGTCGCACGTTAGGCAACGCTGGCCCGCCCAGTCCTTGGGAGAGTAGACGGCGATGCCGCCTGTCGCCGCGACGGCGGTCGGGCGCTGGTCGAAAATCCAGTTGATGGCGTCTAACGCGTGGCAGCTCTTGTGTACGAGCAGCCCGCCGGAGTTGCGGCGCAGCCGATGCCAGCGTCGGAAGTAACTCCCTCCGACTCGGTTGTCTATGGCCGTGAGAAAGCTAGGCTGGCCGATCTCGCCCCTCGAAACAGACTCGTGGAGCGCGGCGAAGAATGGCGTGTAGCGAAGGACGAAACCGACCATGAAAAGTCGGTCGGATCCCCGCCCGGCGGCAAGCACTCTGTTGCAGTCCTCGATGGACGTCGCCAGCGGCTTTTCGCAGATGACGTGCTTGTCGGCGTCAATAGCCTCCAGCGCGATGTTGGCGTGAGTGAAGTCCGGCGTGGTGATAACGACCACGTCCACCTTCGAGTCCGCTATAAGAGCCGACACGCTCTGGTAGGTCGTTTCGACGCCCAGCGTCTTGGCCGCGAAGCCGAGCCGGGTCGGATCACTGTCGCATAACGCGGTTATCTCGGATTGGTCGCTGAAGCGCTCACGCAAGTTGCGACCGAAGGCGTTGAGTCCGCGTGATCCCGTACCGATTATTCCGAATCTAGTCATGACTCTTGTCAGAGTTCTCTCTGGGCGCTAACCAAAACATCCATGGTCTTCTCGACCGCCGCAAGCGGGTCTTCAAGGTCGTTCTTGACTTCGACCGAAACCGGCCCATCGTAAGGCGATTCTTGCAGGGCGCGCAATATCTCGCATACGTCGTCGGCATCGAACAGGCCGTCCGTCAGCGCCAGATGAAGGTCATCCTTGCCGTCGTTATCGTCAACGTGGACGTAGCCGAGACGGTCTCCTGCTGCTCGAATGGCTTCCGCGGGACTCTCGCCGACGATAAGGCAATGGCCGATGTCGATAAGCAGGTAAACGTTGGGATGATCGGTCCGCGTGGCGAATTCAACAGTCGCGGCGGCCGAGCTCAGCTTGAAACTCGGCACGTGCTCGATGCAGAATCGCAATCCGGCCGAATCCGCTTCGCTCGCTAGTAGCACGACTGATTCCTCGAAATCTCGCAAACTGGCGCCGTTATCGGGGGGCGGTGCCACGTAGACTGCTTCGGTGCCGAGTTCGGCCGCTTCCCTGATACCGCTCCTTACGTGTTCGACCCCGATCCGGCCAGCCTCACTCTTGGAATCACCTAACCTTCCGCCAGGTGGCATCAAATGGTCGGCGGCGAGGCACTTGACGCTTACTGGAACCGCGCCGGCGAGCTGGCTCAGCTCGCCAGTAAAGCCGGGGTCAACGTCAACGCCGTCGACACCAATGCCCGCGAGCCTGCGGGCCGCCTCTGCGGGAGGTTCGCGCAAACCCCATAAACATGCCGAAACAACCAGTTGGTCACCTACGGTCATTCAATTAACCAGGCGACTTGCGCCCAAACAGAGTACGGTTCTCTGCCTCGTTCGAAGGCTGGAACGAGGGTCATGCCGAGTTCCTGTGATGGGCCTAACGTCAGAGTCCGGCCGCCTCAGCCTTCTCGACCACTATTTCCG
>JAPOVO010000428.1 GCA_026708165.1 Chloroflexota bacterium
TCTTCTCGACGGTCTCGTAGACTGTCTGCTCATCTATCGGATTGATGGTCTGCAAGTCGACGATCTCGGCCTCCAGACCGTCGGCGGCCAGGGTATCGGCGGCTTCGATACACAAGGGCAGCGCTCCGCCGATGCTGACCATGGTCAGGTCGTCGCCTTCACGCGCTATGTTGGCCTTGCCTATGGGCACCGTGTATGGCTCCTCCGGCACGTGACCGCGGACGGATCCAAGGAACCTGTGCGTTAGAAACATGACGGGATCGTTGTCACGAATTGCGGCGGTCATCAGCCCTTTGGCGTTGTAGGGAGTGCTTGGGGTCAGGACCTTGAGGCCGGGGAAGTGCGCAACCACCGAATACATAGTTTGCGAGTGATGCACTCCAGCGCCACCGCCCTTGGGCAGTCCGGGAATGGCCCGCCCGCCGTAGGACGTCTTGAAAACGACAGGGCAGTCGTAGCCGCCGCCGGTCATGTAGCGAATCTTGGGCGCCTGATTGATGAGCTGGTCGTAGCAGCAGCCGATCAGGTCGATGAACATGATGTCGACGATGGGCCTGGCGCCTGCCATGGCGGCCCCGACGCCCGCGCCCGAAAAGGCCATCTCGGACACCGGCATGTCGATTACACGCTCCGGTCCGAAGTCGACAATGAGGCCACGGTTGCCGCCGTAGGCTCCCCCGAGGTTTTCCCAGAACTCGGGCCGGCCGGCGGCGCCGACGATGTCCTCGCCCATCATGAATACTGATGGATCCCGACTCATCTCCTGCCGAATTGCTTCGTCGATAGCTTCGCCGTAGCTAAGCAGCCGCTCGCTCATGACTGACCTCCCGACACAGGTTCGGCGAAAACGTGTTCGAAAAGCTCGTCGGCCTCCGGATTGGCGCTCGCCTCGGCGAATTCGACCATCTCGTCCATGAGCCGTTCGATCTCGGCGTCGATGCCGTCCAGATCTTCGGCGGTGAGACTCTGTTCGGCTAGGACCCGTTTTCGGAAGGCGGGTATGGGATCTTGCTCGCGGAACTTGTCCACTTCGTCCATGGTGCGGTACTTGGTGTGGTCGTCCTTAATCCAGTGTCCCTCGTAGCGGTACGTGAGCGCTTCGATAAACGACGGCCCCCCGCCGCCACGCGCTCGCTCTACGGCTTCTCCGGCCGCTTCATAGACCGCGAAAACGTCCATCCCGTCGATCTTCACGCCGGGGATGCCGTAAGCGGCCGCCCGGTCGATGATCTTTCCGGCTATGGCGTATTCCACGGGGGTGGTTACCGCGTACTGGTTGTTTTCGCAGACGAAGATGACGGGCGCGTTCATGATGGTCGCCAGGTTGATCGATTCGTTGAACACTCCGCAACCAACCGCGCTGTCGCCCAGATAGGAGACGGCCACGTCATCGCCCTTGCGCAAGTTGATGGCCATCCCGGCGCCCACGCAGTGGGCCATGCTCTGACCGATGATCGGGTTTACTCCGAGAACGCCGAGACGGGCGTCTGTGATGTGCATGGATCCGCCCCGGCCGCGGTTAGTACCGGTCACCCGGCCGTAGCACTCGGCCATCATCGCTATCGGGTCTACACCCTTGGCCAAGCAATGCCCGTGTCCGCGATGGTTGGACCCGATGTAGTCGGACTTCCGCAAATGGGCGGACACGCCGGTAGCGACGGCCTCTTGACCTATATAAAGATGGCCGGTCCCGAACGGAACACCTGAGTTGAGAAGCTCCAGGTATTTTTCTTCGAACCGCCGGATGAGCTGCATGGTTCGGTATATCCAGAGGAGCTTGTCTCTGTCGATTTCAAGCGGCATGGCGGCCACCCTCCGACGTTGCGGTATTGACTCCGAGACGGATTCGATCACTGGCAGTCGAGCGACCGCCGTCCCTTTTCGCTAACCGAATAATATCCAATCGGGTGTTATTCTTCCCGCCGCCGCCGGGCGACCGGCGTCTGGGCGAATATGGAGGGGAACATGGGCGCGGTGTCGGTAGACGAACTTTCGATTCAGGAAGCCTTCGAGCAAAAGTGCGCAAAGTCGCAAGAGCGCTACGAGAGGGCTGTCGAGCTGTTTCCCGGGGGTGCGACGCGGTCGGCGCGGGGCTTCGCGACGTGGCCGCTGTCAATCGACCGTGCCAGCGGCTCGCGGATCTGGGATGCCGACGGCAACGAATACATCGACTATTACGTAGGGCTGGGATCGACGATTCTGGGGCACGCTCATCCGCTGATCGTGGAAGCCATTCAAGCGCAGTTGGAGCGCGGGACCCAGTACGGGTTGGCGCACGAAGCGGAGAATCAGTGGGCCGGACTGGTAGCCGAGCTAGTCCCAAGCTGCGAACGAATCAGATTCACGAACTCCGGCTCGGAGTCGACCTATATCGCCATCCGGCTTGCGCGCGCGTTCACAGGACGCGAGAAGATCCTGAAGTTCGAGGGGCACTACCACGGCTGGTACGACTCCGGGACGGTCGGAACCTGGGAGCCGTATGACGATCCGCCGATCGGAGGCATCTCGCCACGGGTGCTCGAAACGGTCGATGCAGTTCCGCCAGGGCGGATAGATCTGGTCCGCGGCCGCCTGGCGAGCGGCGAGTACGCGGGAGTGATTTTGGAACCCACGGGCGGCAAGTCGGGGATGTTCCCAATCGCGCCGGAGTTCGTTGCGTCGCTCCGGGAACTCTGCGATGAGCACGGGGCGCTGCTTCTGTATGACGAGATCGTTACCGGTTTCCGCGTATCGCCGGGGGGCTTCCAGGCGGTGACGGGGATACTGCCCGATATTTGCGGGCTGGCTAAGGCGCTCGCCGGAGGGCTGCCGTGCGGCGCGGTGGTCGGGCGCGCGGAGGTTTTCGAAAGCATGGGATCGCCGGGAGGCTCGCTGCCGCGAAGCAAGACAGTGGTGCATTCGGGCACTTTCAACGGGAATCCGATAAGCGCGGCGGCGGGAATCGCGACGTTGACCGCGCTTCGGGACGGCAAGCTGATTGCGGAGATGAACCGGCTCTCCGACCTGCTTGGAACACGACTGAACGAGCTGTTTGCCGAAAAGCGCCTGCGGATGTGCGCGTACGGTTCTTACTCGATGCCGCACGTGGCACTGTCAGAAAAGCCTTTCGACCTGGGCGGCGATCTGGACGAGCAGGTCCTGGAGCACGGGATTACTTTCCAGCACTGGCCTAATGGGCTGGGTGGGCGCTTGTCTCATGCGATGCTGCTG
>JAPOVO010000397.1 GCA_026708165.1 Chloroflexota bacterium
ACCCCCACATCCCAGCCCCGTAAACGCGCAACACGCGCCCAGGGCAAACGGCCAACGTTAAATCCAGCCCAGCCCCGCGAGTACGCCTTCATTGGACCCAACTTCCTCAACCCCGCCGTTTCACTCGTATTCGATCCCGGCTCGACTTTCAAGATCATGACCATGGCCGCCGGACTTGACGCCGGAGTCATTAGTCCCCGATCGACTCACAACCTGCCCAATAATTATGAATACTGGGGCGTTGAATTCAGGAATTGGGACGACCGGACCTACCCCAATCAGACCATGACCGGCGTTCTCGCCAAATCTACCAACACCGGAGCGATCTACGTTGCCGATCGGTTGGGAGCCGACAAGTTCTACGCATATGTCCGCGCATTCGGTTTTGGCAAGAACACAGGGGTCGACCTGGCCGGAGAGGTGCCTGGAATCCTGAAGACGCGCGGACACTCGGAGTGGTACCCATCCGACCTTGCCGCAAACTCCTTCGGGCAGAGCATCTCCGTCACGCCGCTCCAGATGGCTGCCGCTTTCGGAGCGATTGCCAACGGTGGAATGTTAGTCAAGCCACGCGTAGTTAAAAGTCAAATCCATCCGTCTGGCGAGACCGCTCAGAGTGAATCGGAGACTGTCGCCCAGGTTGTGCGTCCCGACACCGCCAAAACCATCATCGAAATGATGTACAACGCCGAACATACGATTCCGACCAACCTGGCGCTGAGCAAAAAATACTCGACCGTGGGCAAGACCGGCACCGCCGAAATTCCCGTCAGTGGCGGCATTCTTCCCGAGCAGACAATCGCCTCTTACATCGGCTTTGGACCCACAGAAGCCCCCAGAGTACTCATTCTCGTCAAGGTCGACCGGCCTAGCAGTGGAACATGGGGCTCGGCGGTCGCCTCGCCGGTATTCCGCTCGCTGGTGGACAGGGTCTTCTCGCACTTGCGCATCAAGCCCGGGAGCGACAATTGAGTGCGAGCGTAACGCGAAGATTCAGATTTCTAGAGGAAAGCGTCCTCTCATGGCCTGCCTTGGATCCGGTTCTCCTCATCCTCACCGTGTTGCTGCCGCTCATCGGCGTCGTTGCGGTTACGTCCGCCTCCATGCCGACCGCCTATCAGGAAACCGGTCCTTTCGCCGCTTCCACGGTGCGACACCTGGCTCTCACGCTGGTCGGAATCGCGGTTGCGCTCGTCTTCTCCCAGATCGACTACCGACGGCTCGGCGAACGTAGCTGGATCGCATACCTGGTCGCTATCGGCTTGCTCGTGTTGGTCCTCTTGCCCGGCGCAGTTTCCGGAGGAACTCCAAAACGTTGGCTGGAATTGCCGGGCTTCAGCTTCCAACCTAGCGAGCTAGTTAAGCCAGCGTTGATCATTCACATTTCCTACTGGGCCGTCATGTTAGGACCCAAACTCAACCAGTTTCGCTGGTTCGCCTTGGGTGTGGCGATAGTTGCACTGCCCATTCTCCTTATAGTTTTAGAGCCTGATCTCGGGACCGCCGTTCTCGTATGCATGACCGTCGGAGCCGTGGCGATCACCGCCGGCGTCAAAGCCTGGCATCTCCTGTGCGTCATTCCGTTAGGAGTCGGACTCGCGGCGATTTCGATAGCCTTCAATCCATACCAGTTGACGCGGCTCCGCACGTTCCTCGGATTTGATGCGAATCCTCTCGACTCCGGATATCAATCCCAGCAGGCGCTGCTGGCCCTGGGTTCGGGAGGTGTCACAGGCAAAGGGCTCGGCCTTGGGACCGCCAAGTACCGGTCCCTTCCGGCGGCTACCACCGACTCAGTGTTCGCGTTGATCGGCGAAGAATTCGGCCTCATCGGGACCAGTCTGATATTGCTGATGTTCCTGGCGCTCCTCGCGCGCGGACTGTGGGTAGCCTACATGGCGCCCGACAGATTTGGCAGGTGCGTGGCGGCGGGAATAGCGTTTCAGATATCCGCTCAAGCATTCGTGAACATGGGCGTCGTCGTCGGACTCTATCCGGTCACCGGCATCCCCCTTCCCTTCATCAGCAACGGCGGCACCTCTCTCATCGTTTCCCTTGCAATGATGGGCGTTCTGATCAACATCGCGAGGTCTGCGGGGTTGCACAAATCGACATGAGGCTTCTAATCAATGGCGGCGGAACGGCGGGCCACATACTTCCCGCGATATCGGTGGCCGAAGCCGTCAGAAAGCGTGATCCCGGGCTGTCGGTACTCGCCATAGGTGGCAGTTCGCCAGCTGACCGCGAGCTATTCGAATACGCTGGCTATGCCTTTCAGCCTACCGGCGCGGCAGGCTTGACAGGCGCGGGTTTTCGGCTGCCGATGAACTCCTTGCGAATGAGCTTGGCCATCTTCGCGGCGTTCAAGACGGTGGGCGACTTCAGACCCAACGCCGCTCTCAGCACCGGGGCCTACGCGTCCGTACCCGGCGCGGCGGCCTGTCTGCTCCGCAAAGTGCCGCAGATTCTCGTTGCCGTCGACGCCAGTCCCGGCCGCGCGGCGAAGATCATCGGACGGCTTTCAGGGCACGTCTCAGTCGCCACTGAACAGGCCCGGCACGCGTTTCCTCGTGCCGACGTGCGCGTCACCGGACTGCCGCTGCGCTCCGAATTCGACCATCCCGACCCCGACCGGGCGCGCCGCCTGCACGGCTTGCCCGCCGGCCGCCCCGTCATATTGGTCGTCGGCGGCAGTCAGGGAGCGGGCGCGATTAACGAGGCCGTTGGCTCTGTCCTGGAGTCCCTGCTTGAGTTGGGCGTGTTAGTCCATCTGACCGGCCCCACCCATGTAACCGAATATCAGACCATGAAGTCTGCGCTTCCCGAGCGCATGAGGGACCACTACTGCCCTATCGCATACCTCAAGCACGGCATGGCCGATCTTATGGCGGCCTCCGATCTGGCCGTGGCCCGGGCCGGCGGTTCTACCCACGAGTTGGCCGCCGCCGGACTCCCCTCGATTCTCATCCCCGGTCTCTTCGCCGGGGGGCACCAGCACGCAAACGCCCAGAGAATGTCCGACGCCGGCGCGGCGGTCGTCCTCAGGGAAAGCGACCTGAGCGGCGAATCGCTCATAAACGCCGTCCGCAAGCTGCTCTCGGATCGACGCCGCCTGCAGAAAATGGCCTCGGCCGCCGCGGGTTTGGCAAACCGCGGGGCAGCCGAATCCATAGCCGAACGGCTGATTCAAATCGCA
>JAPOVO010000391.1 GCA_026708165.1 Chloroflexota bacterium
CGATAGCGCCCTCCCCCCTAGGCAATGCCCAACCCAGGAAAATGTAGCGTAGGTTACCGCGAAGGCCCCCAAGACCCTAAGCCCGGTGATCTCGTCCGGCGCACTCTCGCTCTAACGGCGCGCCAAGATTCGCTAGGAACCGGATAGGGCGAGACTCGGACGGGGGACGCCTCTAGCGCGCAACGCTGGCTGACAGGCCGTCAAAACCGGCGGTTGGAGGTTTTCTAGGTAGTGTTTGAGTGGCCTGCTACTGCAGGTTGCTCAGAAACATCAGGGCGATCACGAAGAGACCGCAAACAACACCCACACGGATATCGGCAGTCCAAGTACGCGCGAACCGCCGGTCAAGTTGGGGACCTCCAGCTTCGGGGGTCCGGTTCCCGACCGTCGCCTGTTTCGCGCAGACGGCTGTTCGCCGCTGGCGCGCTCGCGCAGCCGGCGAAGGTTCTCGCTTATGTTCGGCTCAAACGGGATAGGATCATCCGCCTGCGTGGACGACCTGTCGCTATCGGATGGAAAATCGTCCCGCTTTAGCTTCGCCCCGCAGTTGATGCACAACCACGCGCCTTCTGTGTTTTCGTGTGCGCATTCGTGGCACTTCATAATGCTGATTCCACAGTCATGAGAGTGAATGATTCTCGCTGTGCTTAAATCCTAGCACTCATTCGCCAGGGTTGAGCCGACTTCACCGATATCGGCGGTTCGGATTGCTAGGCGCTCACCTCGTGACCCAGAAGCTCGTGCGCGCGAATGTAGCCGTCAACTTCGCACAGCTCCGAGAAGAACCGGCGTACGCGTCTACCCATTTCGGTCTGCAACCACTCGCGCGACATGACTCCGTTGCGAATCGCGCGCTTGTAGACCGAGAGACTGCCGCGCATTCCCGTCGTCTCATATAGCGACGCCATCCGCTCGTAGAAGTCTATGAGCGGCAGCCGGGTCCGCGTGGTCGCGTGCAGGAAATCGAGAAGCTGCGACTCCAACTTGGCGATGTCCAGTATGCCGGCGGCAATCATTCCGTCCGTCAGCGGCGTGCCCGGAAGCGGGGTCAGCACAGTGAACTGCGGAAACGCGATCTCGTGATGCCTCACGAAGTCTTCGAGTTCGAGGAAGTCTTTTTCTTCCCATTCGGGATTCACGATGAAGCAGCCCCAGGCCTCGACTCCATGCTCGCGCATTATTCCCAGCGCCTGCACCGCGTGCGTCACCTTGTTGCGCTTGTTGTGAAGCCTGTCTAGCTCGATGTCCTTGACCGACTCTATCCCGAGCAGTAGCACTTTCAGCCCCGCGTCGGCCCATTTCTCAACCAGCGCCGGCCTGCGTGTGATGTCGCTTGTGCGAACCTGCGCCCAGTAGCGCCAGTCCTTGCCACGCCAGTCTTCCGGCTGAGAGATGATCAGGTCGGCCATCTCGATGGCCCGCTTCTCATCCACCCAGAACTCATCGTCCACGAACGCCGCAACGTCGATGCCATCGGGAAGCCTGTTGAGCTCCTCCAGGACCCGCTCCGGGCTCTTCTTTCGGTAGCGCCGCTCGTTGAAGACCCACACCGAGCAGAAGCTGCAATCGTACGGGCATCCACGGGTGGTCTCCACCGTCCCGACGATCCCCATCACGTTCAGGTAGTACTGCTTCGAGTACTGCTCCACCAGGCTCCAGTCGGCAAACGGGAGCGTATCGAGGTCCTTGATCTGGGCAGCCGTTCTCGTAAACACAAGCTCGCCGCCGGACAGGTAGGCAATGCCCGGGATCTCCTCAAATCCCTCGCCCTTGCGTATCGCTTCCAAGAGCGGCGTAAACGTCGACTCCGCTTCCCCAAGTACCAGCAGATCGACCGACGACTCGTCCATTGCGTCGTCGGGCGCCATGGCCGCGTGATACCCGCCCTGCACGATCGTAAGCTCCGGATTCAGCGCCCGAGCGCGCAGACAAAGCTCTTTGGTGCTCACAGCTTCCGCCGTATATGCGGTTACGCCAAGAACGTGCGGATCGAACTCCTCGATCAGCTTCTCGAAGTCTTCATCTTCCTCGAGTCGCATGTCGATGATTCGAATGTTGTGGTCCGGGGCGCTCGCTGCAACCATCAGCAAATCGAGCGGAGGGACGCGGGCCAGACTCGTAAACCCGACGCAGACTCCCGAGATATCGGGCTTCACCAACAGGATTCTTAGTTGATCTACATCAATGGGGGTGCGGGTTAGAGGCGGCGCGTCTGCCGCCATTGTTCTTTCGGCTATAGATTTAATCAGCATCCAGATCCTCCCGAATCAGGCGACCGAACGACTGCGGATTTATTCTTGGTTCGACTCTAATTGCGCCAGCGCCCGAACTAGCCGGCCGCTGGTACACGTCTATCAAAGGCTACGAAAGGCCGAAGACGCTCCGCAAGCGGAACCGACAGGCAATACTACTTGCCGCCGCACGGCGGGGCAATTTACACGCCGCAAGTCCCGACGGTCGCATCTCCCGTTGAAGATCAGCTAGAAGCGCTCGAATATCGGCTCAGTCCGATGCGCCAGAATTTCGACGCCGCCAGGACCACCACGATCGCGACTATCGGCGCAATCCACGTCAGCCAGGAAGCCTCGCGGCCGGTTATGGCCCGCGCGGGCACGGTGGTAATGAATGCCACCGGAAAGATGAACGTCAGCGCCTGCCGCAGCCAGAACGGAAATATCTCCACCGGATAGCGCCCCGTCTCATAGAAGAGATTGAATATCATCGTGACGTTCTCGATCCGTACGAACCAGAACACCAGTGTCGTAAGACCCAGCCACATCGCGTAGACGATCGAGATTGCCGTAAAGATCATCGCCAGGAAGACCAATACGTCCATCAATGTCACCTGGCCCTCGAGCCGGCCGGCCGCGATCACGATTATCGCTACTCCTAGGGCGGTGGCGGTCACAGGCCACAGAACAAACCGGCGCGTTGAGGCGATGAACTGGCTCGGCACCGGTTTCACGAGTATGTAGTCGAACGTCCCTTCCCGCACCTCCTAAACAGTCTTGTTCAGGCTGGGGCTCATGAACATGGCCATCACTCCCTGAACGACGTAAAACACCCCCAGCAAACCGAGCATCTGCGGGAAGCTCCAGTCTCCCAGTGACTCGGTATGCGAAAAGACCACCATCAGTCCACCGAATGAGGTGCCCAGTCCCAGCAGGCTCCGCACGACATTCCCGAAGAAG
>JAPOVO010000421.1:0-246 GCA_026708165.1 Chloroflexota bacterium
GTCAACCAGTCTTCACCTGCAGCCCATACCGCCTTTTCCGGGTACTCGAACGGGTACTTCGGGTACATGCCGATGCCCGACGCATACGCGAAGGGCGGATACGAAGTTACGACCTCGCCGTATCAGCCGGACGCGGCCGGCATGCTCGTGGAGGCGTGCGGAGAAGCTTTGAAAAGGCTCTGGGACTGAGCCAGGCGCGAATTAGCCAGTCGGCCCCCGTTCTGCTAACGTGCGGCCTTTCAGCCG
>JAPOVO010000421.1:256-3182 GCA_026708165.1 Chloroflexota bacterium
CCGACCCGACGCTTAAACCGGCCCCACTCCCCCGAAAAGGCGCAGCCCCCCGCGCGGGGCCAGAAAGGCCGTGACTATCCGGTTTTCAGTCTCGGTAACGTACAGCGTCTTGCGGTCCGGTCCGCCGAACGCGGCGTTCGTGGGACGCAACCCGCCGGCCGGCAGCTGTTCCACGACCTCGCCATCGCGGGAGACGACCGAGACTATGCCCCCTCCGAACACAGCCACGTGGATGTAGCCGTCCTCGTCGAACGCCATCCCATCGGGACCCACCTCGCCATCCCGGCCCGTTCCGACGTACGCAAACTCCTCGCGCTCGACCGCGTCCCCGTTTGCGTCCAGCGAGAACCGGTGCAGCTTTTCGGAGAAGGTCTCCGCCACTATCAGACCCTGGCCGCAGGGAGTTATAGCCAATCCGTTCGGGTAGGCCATACCTTCGGCAATGCGGGTGACCGTGCCGTCCGGGTCGATCCGGAATACCCTGCCGTAAGGATCCTCCACGTTCGATTCGCCGGGGTCCGTGAAAAAGGCCCTGCCTAGCAAGTCGAACGTGATGTCGTTGGGACCGAAAAACGGCTCGCCCTCGAATTCGCCGGCCACGACGCGAGTCTGCCCGCTCGGCGACACGCAGGTTATGTGCTTGGCCTCAGGCTCGGCGACATATAGTTCGCCGTTTTGATGAAAAGCCGAGCCGTTCGGCCCCCCATCCGACTCCACAAACGTCGATACCTTGCCCTTCAGGTCGACCTTCGGAATGCGACCTCCCTTGCCGTCGGTTATGTATAGGTTTCCCTCCCGGTCGAACGCCGGTCCCTCGGGGAACACGAATCCGCTTGCGAATACCTCGCACTCACCGTAGTCCACTAAACATCACTCCAGTCTTTCCCGGTAATCCCGGCTGCGTCTAAGTCCATTCACCAGCCCGGAAGTTTGGCACCTTCACGGGCCTTCCGTGCTGCGCTATCGAAATCTGGGACATCAGCCCCGGCAACGTATAGTCCAATGCCCTGAAAACATCGATCTCCGGCTCCCTGTCCTCACGAATGGCGGCGATGATGTCATTGACCACGAAGAAGTCGGTCCCGCCGTGACCCGAGGCGAACGCCTCCGGCGGCGCGTTCTTCCAGAAGTCCGGCAGGAAGTCGTCCTCGTAGTCGGCGAGAGGCCGCCACTCGCGGCCGGAGCCGTCATGCCCGTTCGGGCAGGCGGAGGTCTCGTCGAAGTCCTCCAGCCATACCTTCGGGGTACCGCGGAATCCGCGGGATGCCTCGTAGCAGCCCTTGGTTCCCTGCAAGGCCAGGTAAATCCCTCCGAGCGGCCTGTTCGAGAGCATGTCGACCCGAATCTTGATCAGCGCGCCAGAGGTCGTTTTGCAGAGCATGGTTGTCGTATCCTCCCCCTCATGCTCGGGGGCGGTGTGTCTCCCGCTGCCCAGACACACGACCGAGTCGACTCTGTCATTGAACCATTCCAGCACCGGCCCGAGGCTGTGCGTGCCGTAGGTGCAGCCGTTGACTCCAACCTGCCACCTGCTTCTCCAGGTCGGCGTCCCGCCGTCGTCGTAGTGGAGCGCTCTAATCTCGTGGAGATACTCGCCCTCCCCAAAGTAGAGCTCACCGAACAAGCCCTTCCGAACCATGTTGCGGACAATCAGGCTGTCCCACTCGAAGCAGACATTCTCGGCCATCATGTATTTCAATCCCGACTTCTTCGCGCGTTGCACGCCATCGAACAGCTCCCGGCACTGCTCGACCGAGACCGCCGCGGTGACTTCACTCATGACGTGCTTTCCGGCATCCAACGCCGCCAGCGATTGCGGCACGTGCAGGTGCATCGGAGTCGCCACGAATACCAAGTCGATATCCGATTCGAGCATCCGATCGAAGTCGGTAAACCTGTTTCGAATGGCATGACGGTCGGCGGCTTGGTGCAATCGTTCTTCGTCGATATCGCAGATGGCGGTTACTTCCACGTTCTCGTGCGCACGAAAGCCCGCAATCAAGGCCGGACCCCTGCGCGCGCCAGCTATGCCGACGTTCAGTCGCTCAACCACTACGGACGCCCCCCGCCCCGCGGCAGGTCCCAATCTGACTCGAAGTCAACCGGTCTCGATAGTGCAGTTTTCTCTCCCAGTGTTGACGTCGGTGACGGCGAACCGCCGCAGCCGACCCGACTACTGTATGTTGAATGCTGTATCAACTCCACCCACGCCCCGGCAACTTCCAATGCAACGTGCCGTTGTCCGACCAGTTCTCATCTCACTTGCCGCTCGGGGCGGCGGCGAAATGCGGTATCGGCAATCGATTCCGGTCATAAGTACACTTAACCCTCAGCGGTTAAGACCGAGTTTTCCCGTTATTTGCGACGCACGAGACCTTTATGAAGCTACGCCCTGAGCAGCAGGCCGAGATCGACGCCTTGCGGTCTCAATCCTTTCAGACTCGCCGGGCTACCGTGCCCGCGCTCGAAGAGATCCTCTACAAGCCGCTGCCGGTGCTGGACCACGGATTCGTGCGCGTGATCGACTACATGGGCGACGACTCGGCAATCGTCCAGGCGGCGCGGGTCTCGTACGGCCGGGGGACCAAGCGGGTGCGCCAGGACGCGGGCCTGATCCGCTATCTGATGCGAAACTGGCACACTACGCCGTTCGAGATGTGCGAGATCAAGTATCACGTCAAGCTGCCGATATTCGTGGCGCGTCAGTGGATACGGCACCGAACGGCCAACGTCAACGAGTATTCGGCCCGTTATTCGATCCTCGACAGAGAGTTCTATGTACCCGCGCCCGAGCACCTGGCCGCGCAGTCCAAGTCCAACCGGCAGGGACGTGGCGAGGTGCTGGCCGGCGAAGAGGCCGCCGGCGTAATGAGGCTGCTCCAGGAGGACGCCGCACGCGCCTACGACCACTACGCGGACATGCTGA
>JAPOVO010000222.1 GCA_026708165.1 Chloroflexota bacterium
GCTCGACTGCCGCTCCTAGCGGAACTCGGCCAGGAGATCGTCGATCTTGGGCTTGATTTCGTCGAAGCCCTCCTTCACGCCCTTCTCGCCGAGGATGATGCGCTCAACAGTCGTCTGCACGAGCTTGTTGATCTCGCCGTAAGGAATCGGGTGGTGGAACGACCGCTTGATCTGACTCGCGGCGGTCTTGTGAATCGCAATGTCATCCCAAGGCGCGATGGACGAGACGAACTCCGGCAGGTTTTGGTGCGACTTCAGCGTCGGCGCGCTAACTCCGCCGGCGATGAACGACTTGATCCCGACCGTCGTCAGGTACTTAAGCAGGGCCCAAGCCTCCTCCACGTGTTCGGTGGAGGCGTGAATGCCAAGTCCCTCCGGCGCGTCACGCGTCTGGTCGTCGCCATTGGGGTGCTGGTACATCGGCGCCACGCCCGCGTTGAATCCTTCCGGAATCTGGTACGTGTACTGCCGGTGCGTCAGGTAGAAGCCCATCTTGCCGCTAACGAACAAGCCCTGCCGTCCGCCCTGGAAGGCTTTGACATAGTCGGCCGCAGGCGTCTCACCGCGAATCGGCTGCCCGGTCAGCCAGTCCCAGGCTGCGAGAGCCTCGGGGCTGTTACCGACGAACTCCACGGGGTCGTTGGGGTTATCCCAGATGGCGCCGCCCTCACCCCAGACCCAGAGATACTGAATCTTGAGGGCGTGGTAGACCTCGGTACCGCCGAAGACTCGGTTGTCGCCCTCGCCGGTGGCCATCTTGGTCATCATCTCGGAGTAGACGTCGCGCGTCCATTCCCCGCTTTGATGGAGCTCCCACGGGTCGCCCATGCCCAGCGGCTCGACAAGGTCTCGGTTGTAGATGTTGAGCAGCGGGGCCGAAACGGACGGCAGTACGTAAGCCTTGCCCTTGAAGTTGTTGGCTTCGATACTGCCGGTATTGAAGTCGTCCCGATCGAAAGTTTGGTCCTGCCGCATCAAGTCATCGAGAGGCTTGAGAGCTCCCGATGATGCCATCTTGGCGGTGAGCTGGGGGTGAGAATAGACGACGTCCGGCTTCAGACCGCCGGCCAGCGCCGTAAGAATCTTCGCCTGCATGTCGCCAAACGGAATCTCGGACCTCTTGACCGTGACGTTCGCATTCGCGGCCATGAAGTCATTAGTGACTGACGCCCAAATGGGGTTGAGCTGCTCTTCGGAGGCATTCCAGAGCTCGAGCTCGACGTGCTTGGCCTTCATCATGGCCTCGACCGTCACGACCTTCTCGACGACCTTCGTGACGACCTTTTCGCGCTCGACCGGTACTTCCTTGACGACCTCTTTAACCGTCTCTACCGGTACCTCTTTAACTACCTCGACGACCTGGGTTTCGCCGCAGCCAGCCAGCGCGGCGACTCCCGCCACACCCGCTCCGGCCGCGAGTCCCGATCTGAGCAGCTTCCTTCGGGACAACGATTTGAATTTCATATGCTGAAGCCTCCTTGAGGTATCACTGGCTCAATTCGTCACAAGCCAACAGGCTCGACGCAAACTGGCAGAAACCGCTGATCCGCATCGATGGCCGAGTATCTGCGAATCAAGCAAGTCGCCTCTCCCAATACCCTCGCGAGTATGTTAATCGCCGAGAAACTTACGACCCGCATCCCCCCTTTCGAAGTCGGGTCGTCCGCTGACGGTGTTGGGAGGAGCAAGCCTTCCCATGTGCCTGACAACTTGAACGACCTGAATTTACCAAAAAATGTCAATACATCAAACCCATGCGGCTTCGACGTCGTATCGCGCGAGGTCATAATCTGGCTGATGTTGCGGCTGAACCGTTGAGGCGGCTAGTCCGCAGCCTCAATGTCAATTCAACAAAACAGCGTTTGGATTGCGGGTCAAGCTATCGCCTAGCCTCCTTGGCGAAAGCACTGCGTAGGATATCCTCGCGTACACAGACTCGCTCTGCTGAGAGTCGACGACTCAAGGGCGAAATGTCCGCAGAAGGAGTTGCAGGATGGCGCTCACGTCTTCGCAAGTGGACCAATTCCGGCACGACGGATATCTCGATTGCGGCCCCCTACTCGAGCCCGAAGAAGTAAACGTTCTATTGGCGCACCTGATGGATTTGTTCGTAGAGGAGAACGTCCGCGACAACATGGCCGTACGCCATGGGTCTGACGGCGTAGTGGATCTTTGCAACCTCCTGCAAGGAATCGTCGATAGGTATCCAGGAGCAATGACGGATCCGTTGGCGACAGCTATCGAGCACGCTCGAAAGGCTGCTGTCGTGCTTGTCGAAGCCGAAGCGCGAGGTGAGATCACCTATATGCAGGTAGATTCCGCCGACCGGTTTCTGCAGGTGCGCGATGTTCATGAGAAAGACTCCGTGTTCGCAGATCTTGTCCGTGACGATCGAATCTTGGGCATTGCTGAGTCACTCCTAGGTCCCAACATCGAGGTCGAAGGCGACCAGGCTCTGTTCAAACCGGCTTTCCATGGGGGCGAGCTTCCTTGGCATACCGACAATGGCTACTGGAACTATCACCCGCCGAATCTGATTACCTGCTGGATCGCCTTGGCCGACGTGAAGGAAGAGAACGGCGCGCTTCGGTTTATTCCCGGCAGCAACCGGGAGTCTCCGGCGGAGCAGCGGGCGATCGCGGGTTCAAGTTTGCAAGAGATGGATGTCGATGAGTCCCTTGCCAGAACGGTCGAGTTGCCGCCGGGCGGCTGCTCGTGGCATCACTGCTTGACACAGCATCAGACCAGGCCGAACCGCACGCCCCATCCTCGCCCCTCATACTCCATCATTTACAAGAGCACGGATGTCAAGGACAGAGCGGGCTATCCGGTCCGTGGGAAACTGGTTAGGGGAGAGCGCAAAGTCGACTAGGCGTTCGTCGACCGTCGATTCGTGCATTCTGCGCGTCGGCATAGAATCGAGCCGTCGCCATAGTGCTTCCACCATCCATGTTTGGGTGATGGCGGCTATTGCGGAAATTGTAGTTCGGCGGATGAACGGACGAAAGCAGCGAGAGGCGTGGCATACGTGAATAATGTGATGCGCGGAATATTCCCCGTCCTGCAAAGCCCGTTCGGTCAAGACGACGCGTTGGATATCGCGCGTCTTCGGAGTCAGGTGGACTTTTGTCTTCAGAGGGGGAGCCACGGACTCGTATATCCAGTATTG
>JAPOVO010000182.1 GCA_026708165.1 Chloroflexota bacterium
GAGACGATCGGCGGCGACGGCGAAGATTATCGACATCCTCGACCGCCTGAGCATCGACGGAAAGAGGGCACGCCGTCCGCTCGAGCAAATGTCGCGTGGAATGCAGCAGAAGGTGGCGATAGCGCGGGCGTTCATGACTTCCCCAATCTTGCTGCTTTTGGACGAACCGACCACCGGTTTGGATCCTGGATCCAAGATCGACGTCCAGCAGTTCATCAACGAAGTGAAGGAAACGCACGACGCCACGGTGCTGCTGATGAGCCATGACATGGACGAAACGGCAAGTTTGTGCGATTCCGTGGCGATCATGTCCGAGGGAAAGCTGGTCGCGAAGGGGGCGCTCGCGTCCGTGCTGGAACAGGCCGGTAACGGCCGGCCCGCCCCCGACCTGGAGACCGCCTTTCTGCGTCTTACGGGTCATCAGATTGCCGACGAAGAGCGAGTCGAGCAACGCTGATGCACACAGTGCAAATCGATTGGGAGTTTTGAGATGCTTCTATCAACCACCAGCGCCCTGGGAGTGTGGGCGTTTGTCGAAAGGAACTTTCGCGCGGCGCGGCGCTATTGGGGCTGGGAAATTGCCTGGCTGACGTACAGCGTGGTCAACGTTCTCGCGGTTACCTACATCGCGCCGGGCGCGCGCGAGCTTACCGGCACGCCGTTGTCGGACGTTGAACTGCTTACCGTCTATCTGCTGATCGGCACGCTCGTATGGGCCTTCCTGCACGAGGTATTTGACATGACAGCGTTCATGGTGAGCTGGGAGCGCTGGGAGGGGACGATTGAATACACGTTCATGGCGCCGATCCGGCTGGCGACAATGCTCTTCGGATCGTCAATATTCTCCGTCGTATACGCCGGAATTCGCGCGCTAGTGGTCCTCGGCCTGGCCTCGCTTTTCTTCGATCTCGATCTGGCCGGAGCGAACTTTGTAACGGCAGCCATTTTCCTGGCCGTAGGCAGCATCGGTTTTCTCGGCTTCGGAATAGTGGCCGCAACGCTGCCGTTGATGTACGTCGAACGAGGTCCGCAAATGACCATCATCGTGTCGGCGACGCTGCTGCTGGTTTCGGGTATCTACTATCCAATATCGGTACTGCCTGGCTGGCTGCAAGCCATCTCGTGGATATCCCCCGCCAGATACGTTCTGGAGGGCATCCGCGCGGGAATACTGGACGGCCTTCCGGTTACGGAACTGTGGGGAACGCTGGGCCCCCTGGCGCTGATTTCGGCGGTGGCCGTACCGATTGGAATCTGGATCTTCAGTCTCGCGGCCAAGTACGCCAAGAAAACCGGACGCCTTAAGAGGTCGGGCTAGACCTGCCGACCACGGCTACGCTTAGGTGGATTTTCCGCGGGTGATCAGATAGACGTGGACGATTCGCTGCAACGCGGTCAGATGCGTGACTATCGCCAGGACCCAGATCGCGGGAACCAGCAGCCAGCTTGAGAGCGCCGCGGCGACTCCAAGGATTATCAATCTCTCGGGACGCTGGAGAAGCCCGACCTTGCATTCGAGGCCGAGGCCTTCGGCCCTGGCCTTCGAATAGCTGACCAACAGGGAACCCGCCGCGGCGGCGAGCACGACTATCGCCTCGACGTTGCGGCCCGTGACCGAATAATGCCAAACGAGGCCCGCATACATCGCCAGCTCGACGTAACGGTCGAGCGTGGAGTCGATAAACGCCCCGAAGACAGTAACCTGCTGCTTAACGCGGGCAAGCGCGCCGTCGAGCATGTCAACGGCGCCCGACACGAGCACCAGTACGCCCCCCACGAGATGCTGGCCGTTGGCGAGAAACACGGCCGCGGGAATGCTCAAGACGAACCCCGAGAGCGTCAACATGAGCGGTGTGACGCCGATTGCCGCCAGTGGCGAAACGACTCTTTCCGCAGCGCGCCGCGATACGTGCTGGACGCGGGTTCCGATCATTCGGCGCGAGACGCCGTGGCAGGCATCAGGGCGGGCCGGCCCGCCCCGCCGCGGCGGTCGAGAAGTTCGCGGTAGAAGTCCAGAACTCTCGCGGCAACGCCGTCCCACGAGAAGGCCTCAGCCGCCCGCAGGCCCTCGGTCCGCAACTGGGCGGCCCGGTGTGGATAGGTCATTAGCCGCAGAATTGCGCGCGCAAGTGCGCGGGGGTCTTCCGGTGCGACGAACAGCGCCGCCCGGCCATCGGGGCTCAGGGAGCGATAGCCCGGAAGGTCACTGGCGATAACAGGCGTTCCCGCAGCCATTGCTTCGAGCAGGACAAGGCCCTGACTCTCTCGACCGCCTATCGCGGGGGCGCAGAATACGTCGGCGGACTTGTAATAGCGGAGCTTGTCTTCCTCCGACACGAACCCCTGGAAACGGACGTTGCGCAAACCGTGGCCGCGGACCATCCTCTTGGCCTTTTGAAGCTGCCGGTTCGTAAACGCGCCTACGATCGTCAGGGAGGAGTTGTCACGCAACCTCTGTACCGTAGACATCGCTTCAAGCAGATAGCTCAGCCCCTTCCGCTTCTCCAGCCGCCCGACGAACAGCACATTAAATGAAGCGGCGGGGATCTTCGGCATGGGCGGCACGTTACGCCCATAGCGCTTGGCGTCTATGCCATTGGGAATGACCCGGTAATCGCCCCGAAAGCTCCGCCCAACGAAGTTACGCGCGGCATTGGAAACCGCTATCCGGCCATCGAGCATACGGATTAGCTTTCGCAGTACCGGTTTGTATGTGCGATACACAGTGGTCGTATCGCGCGACGCATGAAAGGTGCCGATCTTGAGTGCGTTCGAGTTTTTGGACTGTCTCAGCACGTACCACGGCAACAGCGGAACCATTGGCTCGTGAATGTGAATTACATCGAAGTCGGCATCGGCCAACAGTCGTTTCACGCTCCGCCCGAGCGTCAGTGAAAACGTCAGGCGCGCCACCGAGGCATTGCTGCGCATGGGAACTATCGTCTTGCCGATGCGGTGGAAATGAGGGATGTTCCGCTCGGCATCATCGTCGGAGCTTGGGGCCAGAATATGCACTTCGTGCCCCGCCGACCGGAATTGTTGGCTCAGGTTGGTTATGTGGTTCGTGACTCCCCCGGGAAACGGAAAGTCGTAGGGGGAGACGAGTGCGATTTTCAGCGGTTTGTTGGAATGTCCGTCAACCATCATGCCGGCGAACTGGCTGACCG
>JAPOVO010000483.1 GCA_026708165.1 Chloroflexota bacterium
ATCGCCGCGCCTTTTCTCGAAACGCTAGCAACTCGGCTGGTCGTCCCGTCGAACTCGATGATGCCTTGATCCGGGGGTTGCCCGCCGCCGCGTGGATAGAACGCGGACTCTTCGAGCACCAGGAGGTCGTCTTCAACCGCGGCTACGACGGTGTTGAACGTTCGGAGATAGGCGTCTTCGTGGAAGAGCGGAACGGTCCTGGCTGAAGGTCCTGGCAAGCTAAGTTCTCCGGAGCAGGCGGCAGCAGATAGCCGGGGCGAGCTCGAAGCGCACAGGGTAAGCCAGCCGGCATCTAAAATTCAATTCGATAAGTACTCCGCAGGACGTTTGATATTCGAGTTGATTTTATCGGGATGGCTGAAGAGCGGTCTGCATTGCGCACCATATTTGAGACCACTGCAAAATCCGGTTCGGCGCTTGGTCTCAGGGGAGCCTGGCTGGGATTACAGGTTGGAGGGGATGGATTCCCGCTTTCGCGGGAATGACGGTGGGGGAGCGGGAATGACGAAAGGTTAGGCGAGGATTTCAAAATTGGCTTATTGGCTAGACGGGCATTCTGTCCAACGGGGCGCCAGACCGGCGCCAAAGGCATGGCTCGCTTGGGTCTCGGCGCGCTAAATCACTCGTCGGAGAACGTTAGGTAGCGCGCTTGAGTCCAGCCTTCCTCTTCCAGCTCGACCCACTGTATCTCGCCTTCGATTAAGTCCTGTCCGGTGAGAACGACTTCTTCCTCGAACAGCAAGACGCGCACGACGTTGTTGTCCGTAGAGGGTCCTTCGCGGACGTTGAGGCCGTCGGTGGCGTTTACGGTGGCGGTGAGGCCCGGTGAAACTACTCGCGGCGGCGGGATGGTCTCGGTGGGTTCGGGAGTTGGACTCGGCGCAGGCGTGGGCGTCTCGGTCGGTTCCGGCGTAACGGTGGGTGGAGCGGTCTCCGCGGGAGCCGGTGAGGGCGTGGGGGTAGGGAGTGGCGGAGCCTGCGTTGCGATGGGGGATCTGACCGCGGCTTCGCTGGTCGCGGCGGGTTTAGGCGCGAGCGACGAGGCGAGGGCAAGCTCCTCCTGGGTCGGCCCCCTGAGATAGAAGTTCAGGAGCAAAATCCCGACGACGGGGACGACGAGCGCGGTGGCGACGGCCAGGATCGTGCCGCCGACCCCTATGTCGTTACGCTGCATTGGAGTGGTGACTTCCTCCAGGTTCGATAGCCACTAACCGTCCCGTCAAATTATCCGCCTGTGCGGCCTACAGCGCCATGCGCCGCAAGGCAATGTCATTTGATTGCACAGGGTCGGAGTTCATACAATAGCTTGGCTAAGCCAGAGCCGACTTTCCGCCCGACCAACGACGGTCAACCCAAGAGCTTGAAGCCTTGGTCGCGTTGTGTTTCAAGTCCCCGAACCCCGCTGTGGGGGGACGGGCTTTTTTTGTGGAGGCTCTGTTTTGTCCGACCTGGTTGCCGATCCCGAAGACGTCCAAAGCGCCATCGAGCTTGCCGAAAGCAACGGCGTACAGATAGTTGATTTCCGATTCACCGACCTGTTTGGCACCTGGCAGCATTTCTCGATTCCGGTCGGCGATCTGAAGCCGGGCCTGTTCGAGGAGGGGCTGGGATTCGACGGTTCGAGCGTACGCGGGTTTCAGCCTATCAATCTCAGTGACATGATGCTGCTGCCCGATCCGACGACGGCGGTGGTCGACCCGTTACTCGGAATCAAGACGCTGTCGATGATCTGCAACGTGGTCGACCCTACGACGGGCGAGGCGTATTCGCGGGACCCGCGAAACGTGGCCCGCAAAGCCGAGGCGCATTTGCGCGGCAGCGGGATCGCCGACATGAGCTATTGGGGACCGGAGGCCGAGTTCTTCATTCTGAGCGGGGCGCGGTTCCACCAGGACCCCAACAGCGCCGGATTTGAGATCGACTCGCCCGAAGGCATCTGGAACTCGGGAGCGAGCGAGGTAGGCGGCAAGCCGAACCTGGGATACCGGCCCGGTTACAAGGGAGGGTATTTCCCAGTCCCGCCGACGGACAGTCTCCAGGACGTCCGGTCGGAGATGGTTCTCAAACTGATCGAAGCCGGGGTCGACGTGGAGGTCCACCACCACGAAGTGGCGACCGCGGGGCAGGCCGAGATCGACATGCGCTACGGCGAACTGACCAGCATGGCGGACTCCGTGATGATGTACAAGTACATCACCAAGAACGTCGCCGCCGCCCACGGGCTGACGGTTACCTTCATGCCGAAGCCTTTGTACGGTGGCAACGGGTCCGGAATGCACGTGCATCAGAGCCTGTGGAAGGATGGCGAACCGCTCTTCTACGACGCGTCCGGCTACGCGCTTATAAGCGAGATGGCCCGTTACTACATCGGGGGGCTGCTGGCCCACACGCCGTCGCTGCTGGCGATCTGCGCTCCGACGACCAACTCGTACCGGAGGCTGGTGCCCGGATACGAGGCGCCGGTGTCGCGCGTATATTCAGCCCGAAACCGCAGCGCGGCGTGCCGCATACCGGTGTACAACGAGATACCGGCGCAGAAGCGCGTCGAGTTCCGCTGCCCCGACCCGACGGCTAACCCGTATCTGGCTTTCGCCGCGATGCTGATGGCCGGGCTCGACGGCGTTCGCAACAAGATCGCGCCGCCGGACCCCGTGGACGAGGACATCTATGAGCTGAGCGCCGAGGAGAGGGCGAACATACAGTCCACGCCCGGCAGCCTGGAAGAGTCGCTGGCCGCTTTGGCGGACGATCACGACTATCTGCTGGAGGGCGGCGTTTTCACGCAGGACCTGATAGACACGTGGATCGAGTACAAGACGGAGAATGAAGTCCTGCCGTCGGCGCTGAGACCCACTCCATTCGAGTTTCTGCTCTACTTCCACGGATAAAGCGCACGCCCGGATTCGCGCCGGCAGCCGACTTGCGGCTGCCGGCGGGTGTCGAGGCGGGGAGCGTCGTAGAATCGTTCGGCTAGCCGCGGGCGGTTTAGGGCACGGGTTGTGCTGACCGCGCCGGCTCGAATATCGCGAAGCGCATAGGGTCTCAGGAATATTGCCCAGATCTCTGGTTGCCGGCGGAGCCGGTTTCATCGGCTCGCATCTGTGCGAACGGTTGCTTTCCGAGGGACACACGGTGGTGTGTATGGACAGCTTCGCGCCCGCGCTGG
>JAPOVO010000366.1 GCA_026708165.1 Chloroflexota bacterium
TAGCGGACGGCGTCGGAAGCAGGTGGACTTTTGTCTTCAGAGGGGGAGCCACGGACTCGTATATCCAGTATTGGCAAGCGAGTTCCAGTTCCTAACCGACGCCGAACGCCGCGCCGGCGTTGAGGCGGTAGTCGACGCGAACGGAGGCCGGGTTCCGGTCGTGGCGGGCGTCGCAGGCACGAGCACGGCTATAGCCGTCGAATACGCAAGACATGCCGCCGCTGCGGGTGCTGACGCGGTTATCGCATTACCGCCGTATGTTTCGTCTGCATCGCAAGACGAACTCGTTGACTACTTCCGTGCGATTGCGACTGCCGCTGAACGTCCAGTGTTTGTACAGAACAATCCTCCAGGGGTGCCCCCTGCATCTGTTGCACGACTTATTCGGGAAATCGAAAACGTCGACTACATAAAGGAAGAAGCCCCGCCCAGCGCCCACAACATCAGCGATATTCTCGAATACCTCAAAGGTGCCAACGTAGGAGTATTCGGAGGTGCTTCTGGTCGCTGGATGCTTTCGGAACTGGAGCGGGGTGCGTCCGGATTCATGCCTGCGGCGTTTACGGTAGAGGTCTACGTTGATATCTGGGACGCTTGGCAGGGTGGCGATTCGCAGAAAGCGCGGGATCTCTTTGACCGACTGATGCCGCTGATCAACCTGACCGGACTCCTGGGAATCTCTGCATACAAGGAGTTGCTGGTGCGGCGAGGCGTTTTCGCAACCGCGCGAATGCGGCAACCTGGCGCCACCAGCCTCGACCAATTCGACGTGCGGGAGATTGACGAGGTGATGGCTAGGTTGGAGCCGCTGTTGCAGAAATAGCTGCCGTATGCGGGGGCCATCTTGGCGGCGAAACCCCGTTTGCAATGATTGCCAGTTGATTTTTGACGGTATTGTCTGATGTTGGCTAATTTAGCGCTCGTGGTAGTTGGTAACTCGTGTTCGAGTAAACGTGGAGGAGTGGTTCATGTCTAAGGGTTCATTTACACGCCGCTCGGCGTTGCGTGCCATTGCATTGGCGGGTGGTTCGGGAATCGGCGCGGCCGTTTTGGCTGGATGTGGCGAGACTCAGGTCGTCACTCAAGAGGTCGTCAAGGTCGTAACGCAGCAGGTGCCGGTCGAGAAGGTCGTAACCAAGATCGTCAAGGAACAAGTGGCGGTCGAGGTCGAAAAACCGGTCGAGGTCGAGCGGGTAGTAACCCAAATCGTCGAAAAAGAAAGAATCGTCGAGAAAGAGAAGATCGTCGAGAAGATCGTTACGGTCGAGGCCATGAAGCCGAAGCCGAGTGAGATCAAGCTCAAGTGGTGGAGCTTCCCGTTGGGGTTTACGCCGGAAGAGGTGTATGTCCCTTATCTCCGGACATTCCAAGAATCGCATCCGAATGTTGACGTCGACTTTCAGATATTCCCGTGGAAGGACCGATCTCAGCGAATGCTCACTGCGGTTGCAGCCGGCGTAGCGCCAGATATTGCCTATTTCAATCTCGGTAATTTTGCATCCTTTGCCAACCTGGGATTGCTGCTTTCTCTTGACGAGTACGACGCACTTCAGCCAATTCCGCTTGCCGAGGATCTGACCGATTCGGCGAACCAAGCGGTCCGCTGGGGCGGCAAGATCGCGTACGCGCCGGTGCTCGCGCATGTCGTCCCGCCTTGTTACAACGTCGACCTCCTTGAACAACACACGCCATTTACGGCGGACAGTCCACCCCAGACTCGTGACGATTTCATTCAGGCCGCTGAGCTAATGACGGTCGATGAAAACGGAAATCACTACGGCGAGTCGGGATTTGACGCCGACAATGTTGCAGTCTGGGGTGTGGTGGAAAATCTGCAGACGTTCCACAGCAAGTTTGCTCTTGACCCGTGGTTTTATTCCGAGGGCGGCGAGTACTTTTCGGCTGATGGCTCGGATCTGGTATTCGGCGACTATAGGCCGCAGATGGAAGACGCACTGGGGTTCTTGCACAGAATGTGGAACTCGGTGATCAGCCCTGCGGATAGAGGCGCGGGCGGCGCTTCCAAGTTTCCCGAGGGGCGCGGCGCCATAATTCCGCAGTTCAGCCCGAATGGAATCCGGGCTTTCAGGCAGGATTTTCCCGATCTCAATTTCCTGGTCGGCCCCGTGCCGATGGGGTCAGTACGCAGGATGACCCACGGGACCGTTGCTGGATACGGCGTATTCACTCAAAGCGAGTTTCCGGATGAAGCCGCCGAGTTTTCGCTGTGGGTGACAAACTCTGAGAACGGGCCGGACTTTGCGGCAAGAGTCTTTTTTGCGACGCCCAGAAAGTCGGGTGCGGAAGTACTGCTGGAGAAGAATCCGGAGCCCCAGTTCGAGCTCGTCATGCAGAATATGGAGTATCCGAAAGAGGAGAAACATCCAATCGGCGCAACGATGTCCGGTCAGATTCTTCCGTTCTGGCAGTCGGTAGTCCTGGGAGAGAAGTCGCCGGCCGAAGCCTACGATGAGATGTTGGCAGTCTCCGAAACGCTTTTGAAGGAATACGAGGAGTCTCTGCCATCCTAGATTTCCCCATTACATCGTGAAATGACAGCTGGTAACGGCCTCGCGTGGCGTCTGAATAGTCAACAGCCGCCGCGCGAGGCCGCTCCCTGTACGGGGCGATTGCATCTGGTTGCGCTCGATCCGAGCAAGAGAGCGATAGATTTTGGTCGCTAAGTTGGTGCCTGCGCGCTATCGCAGCTATTTGGCCGAGACGCGAAGCGCCTATCTCTTTCTCTTACCCAGCATCGTGATCTTTGGCGTCTTCATGGTTTACCCGATGTTCTACGGTCTCTGGACCAGCTTCCATCGCTGGTCGCTGCTGGGCGATCCCGTGTTCATTGGCGGCGGCAACTATACGAAGCTTATCGCGGACGAAGAGTTCTGGACCTCGCTGCGCATCACGACTGTGTACACGGTGATGTTCGTGCCCAGCATTACGGTTATCGCCTTAATTGTGGCAGGCGCGCTCAACGGCCCGATTCGGTTCAAGGGATTACTGCGGTCGTTGTACTTCGTTCCGATAATGTCTTCGGCGATTATCGTCGCGCTTTGCTTCGAGTGGATCTATAACGGCGAAGTTGGGATCCTCGCGTTCATCATGGATCTCCTCGGCTTCTCGAAAATAGGAGTGCTTGGGACCAG
>JAPOVO010000057.1 GCA_026708165.1 Chloroflexota bacterium
GTCGTGAGCGGAGTGTCCTGCTGAAGATAGCCCACGCCGCGCGACAGGTATTGATGGATTCCATGCCCCAGCTCGTGGGCGATGGTCACCACGTCGCGCAGCCTGTCCGTATAGTTCGCCAGGATGTACGGATGCGCGTAAGTCGGACCGCTTGCGCTGAAGGCCCCGCCGCGCTTCCCAGACCTCAGCTCCGCGTCGATCCAGTTCCCCTCGAAAAACCTGTCCACTATCTCGGCCGCTTCCGGCGCGAACGAGCCGTATGCGTCGCGCACGATCACTTTGCACTCGTTCCAGTCACATTCCGGCGTGTCATCGGCGATCGGCGCGTAGCGGTCGTAGTCGTATAGCTGGTCATATCCCAGCAGGCGCTTTTTGAGGCGGTAGAAGCGCTGCACCGTCGGATAGGCCGAAACGCAGCTTTCCATCAGCGCTTCCACCGAGCGGTCACTGATCTCGTTGGCCAGATTCCGGGACGCCATCGCGTTCGGGAACGACCGCAGCTCATCGTCAATCTTGTGGTCCTGCACCAGAGTGTTCATCACGTAGGTGAGCAGATGGCTCTGCTCGCGCAGGCTTACCGTCATCGCCTTCGCCGCCGCCCGGCGGGTATCGCGGTCTGGATCGTACAGCAGCGCCAGCGTCTCCGATTCGTTGAGCCGCCGGGTTTCGCCCTCGATTTCGACGTCGCAAACAAGCCGTCCGGTCACTTCGTCAAACAGCCGCGAGAACGCTCGCGAGCCGGTGTTCGACTTCCGCTCCAGCAGCATCTCTTCCGCCTCGCTGAGCCTGTGCGGCTTGAACCTGCGCTCCGTTTCGAGGAAATGCCGGTAACGCCGCAGCGCCGGATCGTCCATCAGGGCAGCGGCGACTTCGTCTTCCAGGGCAACCCATTCCAACTCGAAGAAAACCAGCGTATTCCTGATGCCCGAATTTCGCTCGGTCGCGTGCGCCACCAGCCTGCCGCGCGCTGGGTCGTCGCTCTTCGCCGCGTGGAGAAGCTGAGCGAAAATCACCGCCGCGTCCGCAAGCTCGGTTATGCATTCAAGCTCAGACACCGCCTCGGCGAGCTCCGCCGCGCTCAGCGCGGCGAGCTTGCCCCGATAACGCGCAACGAACTCACGCGCGCGGGCTTCGGCGGAATCCAGGTCCGAATCGATCTTTGGATCGTCCGTGCCCAAGTACAGATCGCTGAGATCCCAGGCAACGCCATCGGCGCTGCTTGCCGGGGAAGAATGGTTATTCGCTCTCAATTACGCCTCCATGAACTCCTTCCTGTTCTTGACTGGCCCGGTCTCCCCAGAGCTCGTCGAAGAGCCTGCCCTGAGCTTGCCAAAGGGGCCGAACCGCCGCTCAAAACAGGCCGGAGCGCCTCCTTGCCGTGATAACATTTCCGCCTGCATCCGCCCGTTCGTCCTTTAAGCGACTATCCCCCAAGGCCCTTTGAGCACCTATTACATAACGACCGCGATAGATTATCCCAACGCCAATCCTCACCTGGGCCACGCCCTTGAAAAGATTGGAGCCGACGCCTTCGCCCGATACAAGCGGCTCAAGGGCTTCGACGTCTTCCTGTCCACGGGAGTTGACGAGAACAGTCTCAACGTCGCCAAGACGGCTCGCGAGGCGGGCAAGTCGCCCCGGGAATTCGTCGATGAGATGTCACCGGTCTTCAACGGTCTCTGGGACAGCCTTAACATCTCCTACGACGAGTTCATCAGGACCACCGAGCCTCGCCACGTTGCCGCCTCTCGTCAGTTCTTCCAAGCTGTCTACGACAACGGCGATATCTACAAGGGCAAGTACGAGGGCTGGTACTGCCTGTCCTGCGAAAACTACTATCCCGATCCTGATCTGGTCGACGGCAACTGCCCCGTCCACGGCAGGAAACCGGAGTGGCTCTCGGAGGACAACTATTTCTTCGCGCTCTCGAAATACGAGGACCGGCTGCTAGAGCACTTCGACGAGAACCCCGACTTCGTAATACCCGAGTTCCGCAAGAACGAGGTGCTCGGTCTCATCCGACAAGGTCTCAAGGACTTCAGCGTTTCGAGAGCCGGGCAGGACTGGGGCATTCCGGTGCCCATTGACGACTCGCAAGTCATATACGTCTGGTTCGACGCGCTCATCAACTACGCGACCCTGGCCGGTTACGGATACGACGATGAACGACTCGCCACTTGGTGGCCCGCCGACGTGCACGTAATCGGCAAGGACATCTGGCGCTTTCATGCGATCTACTGGCCCGCCATGCTGATGGCTGCGGGCTTGGAGATTCCTAGGACAATCGTCGTGCACGGATTCGTCGACTTCGCCGGCCAGAAAATGAGCAAGTCGGCAGGGATCGGCGTGGCTCCCGCCGACGTAATCGGCACGTACGGGGTCGACCCGCTTCGCTACTACCTTCTCCGGGAGATTCCCTTCCACCGCGACGGCAGCTTCACGCCCGAGGGACTGGATGCCCGCTATCACAACGAGCTCGGCAACGACCTCGGCAACCTTCTCAATCGCACCGTGAGCATGTTACGGCGTTATCGAGATGGCACACTGCCGAATCCAGGACCCGACACTGACGCCGAGCGCGAGTTGAAAGTGGCGGCCAACAAGGCCTGGGAGTCCGTCGATGACGGTTTCGGCCAGTGGCTGTTCAGCGAGGCGCTCTCGGAGTTGTGGGTCTTCGTGCGGGCTGCCAACCGCTACGTCGACGCCACCAGGCCCTACATGCTCGCGTCCGACGCAAGCCAGGCGGAGCGCCTCGACACGATCCTCTACAACCTCGCTGAGGCGGTCCGAAACGCCGCGCTTCTAGCCGCACCCGCGATCCCGGAGAGTTCCGACAAGATCTACGCTCAGTTGGGACTCTCCGCAATCGACGGCGCGGCCTGGCTCGACCAGAGGGCGTGGGGCGGTCTCGTCCCCGGCTCCAGTACCCCGGGCGGAAAACCCATCTTTCCGCGTATTGGGTAGCTGTCGATTCGGTCAAGCCACCACGCGGCGCGCGGGCGCAAGTCATATCCGCCCACGCCTGAACTGATCAATTGACCGTCTTCGATTCCCACGTCCACCTGAAATCCCCTCGGTTCAGCCCAGACGCGGGGCCAGTTTGGCGGCGGGGCA
>JAPOVO010000076.1 GCA_026708165.1 Chloroflexota bacterium
TGGAGCTCCGCGACTCGCTGGGAAAGACGATTCACACAGCCCGGACCTCCCCGGACGGCCTGGTCTCGATTTCAGATGTGAAGCCGGGACGGTTCACGGCGCTCGCGCGCATGCGCGACTACTTGGACGGAAGCGTCGTGGTCCCTGTTCCTGAATCCGGACTAGCCGAAGTTTCAATCCCGTTGGATCGGGAACCAGGCAAGAGACTCTACTTCCCGTTCATGCAACCTGTCGGGCTGGGGACTCTCAGAGTGGCCGGCGTGGATCGTTCGTCAGGTCTCCGGTCCGACCTAACCGTCGCCGTTCCGCCGAACCAGCTCGGACAGCAATCGGGCGAGACTTCGACCGCCCGTCTGCTGAACAACTTTCAGTTCCTGATTCCCGCGACCTCGCCCGGTTCCTCGACAACACCTCAGGATCTTTCTGCGGTCCAAATCGAGGCTATTTTCAGGTTCCTCCACAACTGGAACATTCCGATAGCTGACACCGGCCAGGTGCTCGGACCGCACGTCAACTACGTCGGGCAAACCGTCGCCGGGGAAATCGCGCTCCTGGTCGAAACCGGAATCATGTCGAGGTTCACAAATCTGTTGACCTTCAATCCTGAGTCCGGTCGACCGCGACTCATGGCGCGCTCGCTCAGCATTTTCGACACTGCCCCGGTGCTCTCAACGGACGGTTCCCGGTTTTACATTCTTCGCCGTGCCTCCCGCCGGCTTCGCATCGTCGATGCCGCGTCCGGCGAGACCATCGGTCGCATCGGTGACTTGCCGCGACTGATCTTGAAGATTGCGGATGCGCCATCGGGCGACGAGTTGTACTTTCTGACTGGCTTGGGCGACATCTATCGGGCTGACACGATCACCGGCGCCGTGGACGGACCGATAGCCCAAGTACCCGGCGCAACCTCCATTGCCGTCAGCGGTAGCACGCTATTCGTCGTCGGCTCCGATCTGGAATCAATCGTCGCCGTGGACCTGGTGGACGGTTTCCCGCTGCGCATCGCGCCGCTCCCGGGGTCCGCCTATTGGGTCTGGGCCGACCCGGACGGGCCGTTCCTCTTTGCCGGTCACATTCGAGACCCCAAAGTCAACGTCATTCACGCCGAATCGCTGCACGTCGCTGGCAAGCTCGATTTCACCGGCGAATCCGATTGACGCCGGAACTTCGTCGAGATTTCCAGGAATCCGGACGCCGCTGAAACAATGCCTGCCGGAATCTCCAACTACCGCCGTCCGCGTTCACATCTTTGAGACACCACCTAGGATCACCTCCTTTGATCTCGAAGCAGGCTTGACCCATTGACATCTACCATTGTTTGCATAGCTTCAGCGCGTTACACTGCCGCCACGGGCATTGTCTCAATAGAAGGACGGAGGGAACGCCATGACGACCGAACTGTCAGAACGCCGAATTACCGGTTATCCCGACGATCCGGTTCTGGAAAGAGAGGAGTTGGACCTGCGTACCTATCAGTACGTGGTGCCCTTCAACTACCCCAACGTCGAAGTCGACCGCGCATGGGTAGGCGGTGAAAAGCACGGAATGGAGCTCTTTGCGCTTCACTCCACTGACGGCTCCACAGCAACGACCAACATGCCCGGCGACGGAATCGTCATTCGCGAAGACGACCCGATCGTCCAGGTGGTCGTGATCGGAAGCGCCTGCACGCCGCCCGGCGCCCTGATGCTCGAAGCCAAGACGATTGAAGGCGAAGCGCACGCGGGCGAGCTTCCCGAAGCCTTGCCTGTTCGATTCAGGATCGACAACCTCTGGGGCATGCACCTCCGTGTCGATCTGGTAAACGCGGGCGGTCACTACCGCAACCTCCCCGTCGCGGGCATGAGCTCCGGCACGTTCGACATTCCCCCGTCTAGCGAAGTGCGGGTAATGAGCGCGGGCGCCATCCCGGCCTGGTCGGAGGACAACTACCCCGACGACGCCCACTACTCGATCCGCTACATCCGCACGGTGGTGGCCGTCGGAGCCAAGGGCAGACAGTAGGGCCGAAGCCCTGACGGCGACCGCGCCCGGCGCTTAGCCGTCTGAGACGAACAAACGGCCCCGGCGGGCTTCTGCCCGCCGGGGCCGTCGCTTTGCAGCGTTACAGCATCCGCGATCCGAGGTAACCGCGTACTTCTTCAATCACCCGCTGCGACGTGTCCAGCAACATGGCGCCGTCAAAGTTGAGCGACATGAACGTGGCGCCCTTCTCTACCCAATGAGCCGCCTTCTCCGGTGTGCTCACGTGCGGACCGCCCGCGATCCCGTGCCGCTTGGTCGCTGCGAGCATCCTCTCGATGCAGTCGATAACGTCCGGGTGGTCCGTTTGCCCGGGGATTCCGAGCGTCGCCGACAAATCGCCCGGCCCTATGATGATCGCGTCCAGCCCTGGAACTGACGCAATCTCATCGACGTTGTCGATCCCGGTGCCGCTCTCGACTTTCACGGCCACCAGCATTTCACGGTTCTGCTCTTCGACCCATTCAGCGGAATTCGCCGCTTCGAAATTGGAAGGAGGCCCCTGCGCGATTAGGCCGCGCTTGCCCATCGGCGGATACCGCGAGAAGTTGACCACCAGTTCGGTCTGGTCGGCCGTCTCGACGTGCGGAGCCACCACGCCCATCGCTCCCGCGTCGAGCGGCCTCGCGATAAGGTGGTCCGACAAACTCGTCGGCCCCGCCACCGGCACGATCCCCGCCAGCTTCGACGCATAGCTGATTTCCCTCACTTGGTCGTAGCTGAGCTGGCCGTGCTCCATGTCCATGTAGTACCAGCTGAATCCCGCCTGCGCGTAGATCTGCGCAACCGGCGCGCAGGGGAAGGAAATGCTTAACGCCCCTATGCACACCCGCCCCTCCCTTAGAGCGCGAGTGACCGGATTGACGTGATGTGTAATGACCTTGCGCGCGTTGGATTCAGGCAATTGCGCCCCCTCCTTGCTTCACTCGAAGATTGTCCCCGCCGATTGGAGAGATTTGAAAAACCGTCATTGCCCTGAAACCCGTCCCGGCGCCAGCGAGTAGCGGCAGTCCATCCCCAGGTACCCTCTCCCTGGAGGGGGGCGGGAGAGGGCGGGGTGCGGGGGGGGGGGCGGGGGCGGGGACGGGAGC